>CAMDHL010000075.1 GCA_945898105.1 Comamonas sp. lk
ACCAAATACGTGATGCTGGCGCCGGGGTCCAGTAACTGCGCAATCGGCGTATTGGCCCCGAAGCGATACAGCATGCAGGGCAGGGCAAAAAACAAAACAAAGGTGTTGAGGCCCGGAATCGCCACCAGAGGCAGCATCTGGCGCCTGGCGGCGGTGTAACCGCATAAAACCAAAGCAAAAAACGGGAACGTGACTTCAAAGATTTCCAACATGCCCCGATTGTCGAGGCAAATGCGCGTACGACCTGCCGTTAAGATGCGCGGCCTTTTGAGTTTGCCCATTACCGGCCAAAGCCGACGCCTCGCGCATGTCCTCCCCCCACAACGCCATGAATACCGCCCAGCAGGAGGCGGTGAACTATATGCACGGCCCCTGCCTGGTGCTGGCAGGCGCAGGTTCGGGCAAAACCCGCGTCATCACCCAAAAAATTGCGCGCCTGATTCAAGTGGGTATGCCGGCGCAAAAAATTGCTGCGATCACTTTCACCAACAAAGCCGCCGCCGAAATGCGCGAGCGCGCCAAAACCCTGATTGGTAAAGCCGCGCAAGAGGTGCTGATTTGTACCTTTCATGCGTTGGGCGTGCGCATGTTGCGCGGCCATGGTGCGGTACTCGGGCTCAAACCCAACTTCAGCATTTTGGATACCTCGGATGTAACCAGTATCTTGAAAGACGCAGGTGGCAGCACCGACTCGGCTACCGCGCGCAACTGGCAATGGACGATTAGCGCCTGGAAAAGCGCCGGACTCAACGCTGAGCAAGCCTTGGCGCTTGCAGCCGATGAAGACGAGCGCCAGGCCGCCGTCATCATGGGGCGCTATGCAGAACGTCTAAGTGCTTACCAAAGCGTGGACTTTGACGACTTAATCAGCCTGCCACTGAAGCTCTTGCGCGAGTACCCCGAAGTGCGCGCAGAGTGGCAGGCTTTTGCTGGGCATGTGCTGGTCGATGAATACCAAGATACCAATGCCACGCAATACGCCATGCTCAAGCTGCTGGTCGGTTGCGAGCCCGATGGCAACTTGGCACCGGGACGCGACGCCGCGCGCTTTACCGCCGTGGGCGATGACGACCAAAGTATTTACGGATGGCGCGGTGCGACGCTGGACAACCTGCGTTTGCTGCCGCAAGATTTTCCGGCGCTTAAAGTCATTAAGCTGGAGCAAAACTACCGCTCCACAGCCGCCATATTGCGTGCAGCCAATAACGTCATTGCGGCCAACCCCAAGTTATTCCCGAAAAATCTGTGGAGCGATTTGGGTGAAGGCGAACCAGTACGAGTGGTAGACGCTGATAGCGAAGACCACGAGGCTGAACGCGTGGTGGCGCGCATCCAGAGTTTGCGCGCTGAGGGGACGCTGGCACAAGCGGGTATGCAGTTCAAAGAGCTGCGTGATTTTGCAGTTCTCTACCGCGCCAATCACCAGGCTAAACCTTTTGAAAAAGCGTTGCGCAAAGCAGGTATTGCTTACAAGGTGTCTGGTGGGCAAAGTTTTTTTGAACGCGCTGAAATCCGTGACCTGTGTGGCTGGCTGCGCCTGTGGGCCAATAACGATGACGATCCGGCGTTTGTGCGCGCCGTCACCACGCCCAAGCGCGGCATAGGCCATCAAACTTTAGGTAGTCTGGGCACTTTTGCCAGCCGCTACAAACTCAGCTTGTTTGAAGCGCTGTTTTCGTCGTCGCTGGGCTCGGTCTTGTCCAGTCGCGCGGTAGGCAGCTTGCACGAGTTCGGTCGCACTGTGAACGATTTACAGTTTCGCGCCAAACACACCGAAGGCGCGGAAAACGCCTTGCTGTTTCTCAAAACCTGGTTGGCCGATATTGCCTACGAAAAGCATTTGTACGACACCGAAGATAGTCCGCAAATCGCCGCCGTCAAATGGACGAATGTGATGGAGTTTTGCGAATGGATGGCACAGCGCTGCGGCGGCCAGATGGACGATGACATCTTGATCACGCAGCGCGCCAGTAAAAACCTGCTCGACGTGGCGCAAAACATCGCTCTTTTATCCACTTTGACTGAGCGGGAAAAAGATCAAAACGTGGTGACACTGTCTACGCTGCACGCCGCCAAGGGGCTGGAATGGCCGCATGTGATGTTGGTCGGCGTGACCGAAGGCATGCTGCCCTTCAAGATGGAGGAAGCGGTTAAAGCTAGCACGGATAAAGCAGGCGATGAAGCGCAGGATGAAGCCGCTGCCGTGCTTGCGAGCACCGACTTGGCAACGCGTTTGCAAGAGGAACGGCGATTGATGTACGTGGGCATCACCCGCGCGCAGCGCACGCTGTCAGTGAGCTGGACGCGGCGGCGCAAAAAAGGGCGCGACACGATTGCCGCCCAGCCCAGCCGCTTTATCGCAGAGATGGCCTTGGACAAAGCTACCGTCAAAGAAGACCCGCGCGAAAAGCTACGCGCCTTGCGCGCTGAATTTGCGGCCCGCGCGGCAGCGGCGGCAGAAAAAAAACCGGCCTGATGCAGTACGCGCAACGCATGACAATCGCCGGATTTCTGCAAACCCATTTCCGCAGCTTTGCTGGGACAATCGATGCTTGCGTGCTTTGCGCATACGCGCTTTAAGCAAGTCTTCTTTCACTTCACCAGGTCGCCCCTTTGTCTTACTTGAGCATCCTGCAAGAAGTATTCGGTTACGACTCTTTCCGCGGGCCACAACAAGCCATTATTGAGCATGTAGGCGAGGGCGGCGATGCGCTGGTGCTCATGCCCACCGGCGGTGGCAAGTCTCTTTGTTACCAGATTCCCGCGATTGCGAGACAACGCGCAGGGCGCGGCATCACTGTCGTTATTTCCCCACTGATCGCGTTGATGCACGACCAGGTAGGCGCACTGCATGAAGCCGGCGTGAGCGCTGCTTTTCTCAATTCCACACTGTCGGGCGAGGAGGCGCACCAGGTGGAGCAGCGTCTGCTGCGCGGGGATGTGACGCTCTTGTATGCCGCGCCTGAGCGAGTAACCACGGCGCGTTTTCTGGCGCAACTAGATTCGCTGTTTGAACGCGGGCAGCTGAGCCTGTTTGCTATTGACGAGGCGCATTGCGTAAGCCAATGGGGCCACGACTTCCGGCCCGAATATCGAGCCTTGACTGTGTTGCATGAGCGGTACCCTGGCGTGCCGCGCATGGCCTTAACGGCCACCGCCGATGCCTTGACGCGCGCCGATGTGCTGGAGCGTTTGCAGTTGGAGCAAGCGCGCGCCTTTATCAGTAGTTTTGACCGGCCCAATATCCGCTACACCATCGTAGAAAAGCGCGAAGGTAGCACCCAATTGCTGCGCTTCATCGAAGGCGAACATGGCGGCGACGCCGGTATTGTTTACTGTCAGTCGCGCAAAAAGGTGGAGGATATTGCCGACATGTTGAACCAGGCCGGCATCAAAGCCTTACCCTACCACGCTGGCCTGGACAGCAAAGTGCGTCAGACTCACCAGGACCGGTTTTTGCGCGAAGAGGGGATGGTCATGGTGGCGACGATTGCGTTCGGCATGGGCATCGACAAGCCCGATGTGCGCTTTGTGGCGCATCTGGATATGCCCAAAAACATTGAAGGCTATTACCAAGAAACCGGACGTGCAGGACGCGATGGTCTAAGCGCCGATGCCTGGATGTGCTACGGCCTGCAAGACGTGGTGAACCAGCGGCGCATGATCGACGAAGGCCCGGCGGAGGAAGATTTCAAGCAAGTGATGCGTGGCAAGCTTGAAGCGCTCTTAGGCCTTGCTGAAGCTACCGACTGCAGACGCGTGCGCTTGCTGGCCTATTTCGGCCAAGCCAGCAACGCCTGCGGTAATTGCGACAACTGCCTGCACCCGCCAGCGGTGTGGGACGGCAGCGAAGCGGCGCAAATGCTGCTGTCCACCATCTACCGTATCCAGCAGCACAGCGGCATCAGTTTTGGCGCTGGACACCTGATGGATATTGTGCGGGGCAAACGCAGCGAAAAGGTCCTTCAGCACGGGCATGAAAGTCTGAGCACCTTCGGTGTGGGCAAAGACATGAGTGAATTGCAACTGCGCGGCGTGCTGCGCCAATTGCTGGCTTTGGGTGCGGTCATGGTTGATGTGCAAGCTTTCAACACCTTGGTGCTGACGCCCCAGGCCCGCCCGATTTTGAAGGGCGAGCAGGCGGTGCGACTGCGCCAGTCGTTGTCCACGCCCAAGGTGGCCAAGGTCAAAGGATCCGGCGGCGCCTCGGCGCTGAAGGCGCCGGTAGACCTAGACGCGGCCGCCCTGACGCGCTACGCCGCCCTTAAAGCTTGGCGAGCCGAGGTCGCGCGGGAGCACAATTTGCCAGCCTACGTTATCTTCCACGACGCCACGCTAGCGGCTATCGCCCAACTGGCGCCTAGCTCGATTGGCGACTTGCAGGGCATCAGTGGCATGGGGGTGAAAAAGCTGGAGGCCTACGCCAGCGAGGTCTTGCGCGTGGTGGCGCAGGCATAAAAAAACCCCGCGATGCGGGGTTGTGTGACGGTGAAACGATTTTCTTTGGGACTTTAGCGCTACCTTGATACAGCTAGGCCGCTTTTCACTGAGCCGCACTGGGCAACGCCCACCGGCTTAATGGCGCTGGAAGCTGCTTTCGTAAGCCACGGCTGCGCCGCTCAGGGTATTTTGAAGGCGGGCGATAGCCTTATGGTGGCGCGGGCCTTGTGCAGCGTCAGAGGCGTGTTGGCGGTGGTGCTGCAGCAGCGTCTGCACTTTGGCGCGACAGACATCAAGCGCACCGGCGAAATTCAGCGCAATATAGGCCGAGTGGTCCGCCCGGGTTTGGCGGTATTCGTCCGACCAGTAATTGAACAATTGCCACTGGTAGGTGCCCTTTTCGGGCATTTGGATTGCGGTTTTTTGCATAACAGCCATAAATTTGACGCCCCAGGGGCAAAAACGCCACAAGGAATGTGGCGCCCACCTATCACGCGCCAGACCGCCGGGCGGTTGACAGCGTTTGTGTAAATTTTTGCGGCATGGCGTTGCGCTTGCGGTTCGGCGACGAGTTTTGCGGCGGGCAAAGGCCACTTGGCACTAAAATCCGGCACTCAAGCGACCTTGTCGGTCCTATTTTGAAAGCCTCCCTATGTCCAGCGCCCCTTCACACGACTCTGAAGACCACGAACATGACCCCATCGAAGACATCGTCCCCATGATGCCTATCGTCTTGCCCCTTGGCGGCGCCGTGCTTATGTTTTTGCTGGCTTTTATCGCCGTGAAGATGGCTTAACCAGCCTTTTTTGCTGCGCCGCTCCCAGGAGCGCCGCGCAGCAAATGAAAGGGCATTTGCATATTTATGGCCTTTACCTCCCCTTTTCCCGCTCTCCTTGGCCGCCTGCTGGCATTGCTTGCATCCCTGACTTGCGCCTGGAGTAGCGCGGCCAGCGCAGCCGAGACGGCCCCCGCCAAGTGCCCGCCCTTGCTGCAAAAAAGCTTTAACCGCCTGCAGGACGACGCGCCGCAAAATCTTTGCCAATATGCAGGCAAAGTGCTGCTGGTGGTCAATACCGCCAGCTATTGCGGCTTTACCCCGCAATACGAAGGCCTGGAAAAGCTGTATGCCCAGTACGGCGGCAAAGGCTTGGTGGTGTTGGGTTTCCCCTCCAATGACTTTGGCGAGCAGGAACCCGGCAAGAGCAAAGAAATCGCGGACCTTTGTTACAACACCTACGGCGTGAAGTTCCCAATGTTCGAGAAAACCGTCGTCAGCGGCAAAAGTGCCAACCCGCTTTTTGCCGAGCTGGCCAAAGCCGGTGGCGGCAGCCCCAAGTGGAATTTTTATAAATACCTGGTCGGGCGCGACGGCAAACTGATCGACAGCTACTCCAGCATTACCAAGCCCGACAGCAGCGGCCTGGCCAAAGACATCCAAAAAGCACTCGCGCAGCCCTGAGCGGGCACCAGCCGGGTCTTTACAGCCATATCTCGGTTCATAGAATTATGCGTTTTTCGCATAACTATTGGCTGTAACCGGCTTGTAACTTAAGTACCCCTTCCTAAAATCGATTCCCCGCAACCACGGATGCGGCGGTTTGCTACAGCCTCGTTCAGGTGTCGGACGGAGTTGTGGCAAACCGGATTTTTAACTTTAGGAGCCCCTCCCATGAACACAAGCACCACCCCAGGACTGGACCTTAAAGCCCCGGATTTTGTGAAAAACCCACGCCTAATCGCCTGGGTTACCGAAATGGCTGTACTTTGCAAACCCGCCGCTATCCACTGGTGTGATGGTTCGCAAGATGAATACCAAATGCTGTGCCAACGATTGGTCGATGCCGGTACGTTTACCAAGCTCAACCCGGCCAAACGTCCGAACAGCTTTTTAGCCTTGTCCGATCCGAGCGACGTAGCGCGTGTCGAGGACCGTACCTATATTTGCAGCGAAAAGAAGGAAGACGCTGGCCCCACAAATAACTGGATGGCACCGGCCGAAATGCGCGCTACTTTGCAACCTTTGTTCGACGGTTGCATGCACGGACGCACCATGTACGTGGTGCCTTTTTCCATGGGGCCGCTGGGTTCGCACATTGCGCATATCGGTATCGAACTGAGCGACAGCGCGTATGTGGCCGTCAACCAGCGCATCATGACGCGCATGGGCCGCGCGGTTTATGACGTACTGGGCACTGATGGCGATTTTGTGCCTTGCATGCACACAGTAGGCGCACCCTTGACGCACGGACAGACCGATGTGAAATGGCCGTGTAATAAAACCAAGTACATCGTGCACTACCCGCAGACGCGCGAAATTTGGTCATACGGCTCGGGCTACGGTGGCAATGCTTTGCTCGGCAAAAAATGTTTTGCGCTGCGCATCGCCTCCACCATGGGCCGCGCCGATGCCAGCGCTGGCAGTACCGGCTGGTTAGCAGAGCACATGCTGATTTTGGGTGTGACCAATCCGCAAGGCAAAAAGTACCATGTGGCGGCAGCTTTCCCCAGCGCCTGCGGCAAAACCAATTTCTCGATGCTGGTGCCTCCCGCCGGGTTCGAAGGTTGGAAAGTCAGCACCATCGGCGATGACATCGCCTGGATCAAGCCACACAGCGATGGCCGCATGTACGCCATCAATCCCGAGGCGGGCTATTTCGGCGTCGCACCAGGCACCAATTACCACACCAACCCCAATTGCATGGCCAGCTTGGGCCATGACGTGATTTTCACCAATGTCGCACTCACCGACGACGGCGATGTCTGGTGGGAAGGCATGGAAAAAGACGACGGCAAACTGCCCGATCACTTGGTCGACTGGCAGGGCAAAGACTGGACGCCGGCTATCGCCAAAGAAACCGGCGCCAAAGCCGCGCACCCGAACTCGCGCTTTACCGTAGCTGCCACCAACAACCCTGCGCTGGACAGCGCCTGGGACGATGCTAACGGCGTGCCCATTGACGCGTTCATCTTTGGTGGTCGCCGCTCCACGACCGTTCCACTGGTAACCGAGGCGCGTAACTGGGTGGAGGGTGTTTACATGGCCGCAACCATGGGCTCGGAAACCACGGCTGCCGCCGCAGGACAGCAGGGCGTAGTGCGTCGCGACCCGTTTGCCATGCTGCCCTTTACCGGCTACAACGTGAGCGACTATTTCCAACACTGGCTCAACATCGGCCAGAAGATGGGCCAGGCCGGCGCCAAGCTGCCGGCGATTTACTGCGTTAACTGGTTCCGCAAAGATGCCGATGGCAAATTTGTGTGGCCAGGTTACGGTGAAAACATGCGGGTTCTCAAGTGGATGATTGAGCGCATCGAAGGTAAAACCATGGGCGTGGATAACGGCTTTGGTATCAGCCCGGCTTTTGACGAAATCACCTGGACCGGCCTGGAATTCACCAAGGCGCAGTTCGCCACGGTGACCAGCCTGGACAAGGCCGATTGGAAAACCGAAATCGCTTTGCACACCGAATTGTTTAAGCAGTTGGCCTACCACCTGCCTCCACAACTGGAAAGTACCAAAGCGCAATTGGAAAAACGCCTGGCCGCCTAAACGCTTATCGACAGCCCCTGCAACACGGCCAAAGCCATTGCCGCTATGTAACCGAGCGGCGGGCTTTGGCAGTCTATGCAAACATGGGCTGCGGTGTCTGTGCCTGTGCCTGTGCCTGTGCCTGTGCCTGTGCCTGTGCCTGTGCCTGTGCCTGTGCCTGTGCCTGTGCCTGTGTCGTTGACGTTGACGTTGACGTTGACGTTGAGGTTGCGGTTGCGGTTGCGGTTGAGGTTGAGGTTGACGATGGTGCTGTGCGCAGTGACTGCTAAGGCAAACGCCCTTGGCGTCACGAACGCACTATCCTTGCCGGGCCCAAGGTCGCGGCAATTTTCACCATGCTGCAAGTTTGCATACCTTCCCAATGGTGGCCATATAGGAGTTCGACTTGCCCTCATTAAAGTCACGCTTTTTTTACTATGCCGTGAAGCGTCAGCTGCGCAAATTCGCTTTGCGCGGCGGCAGCCTGGATCAGGTGCGTTCTGCGCGAGACAAGTCCTCGGCGCGCATGTTTCCTGCGCCTGCAGGTGTGCAAGTGCAGCCCGCACAAATTGGCGGCTGTCCCGGGGAATGGCTGCGGCCAGCGGGCGCCGCCGCTAACTCGGTGCTTTTGTATTTGCATGGTGGCGCCTACATCACCGGCTCCTGTCACACCCACCGCGGTCTGGCCGGGCATTTGGCAAAGGCGGCGGGCATAGATTGCTTTTTGCTGGACTACCGCCTTGCGCCCGAGCACCCCTTCCCTGCTGCGGTGGACGATGCCCACGCAGCCTACCTGGCGCTGCACGCGCAAAACCCGCATCGCACCATCGTGCTCGCCGGCGACTCGGCCGGTGGCGGCCTGGCGCTAGCACTGGCGCTGCGTTTACGCGATGCCGGTCAAGCCGCACCTAGCGCCATGGCGCTGCTATCGCCTTGGACCGATTTGACGCTCAGCCTGCCCACGCACCAAAGCAAAGCGGCGGTCGATCCGTTCTTCCCCGACACCTCGACCCTGTCCATGGCGGCGCAGCTGTATGC
>CAMDHL010000076.1 GCA_945898105.1 Comamonas sp. lk
ATGTCGACCTTAGACCGCGCCAGCGGCGTCTGGTCCGATGCAAAGCTGGTGGTCGACCGGTGGGACCTTGCGCAGCAACTGGGCTTTGGCATACGCCGCCTAGGCAATCCCGTAGCTTGGCTGGATTCTCAGGGACAGGTGCATTTATATGTAGTGGCGACCGGTTTGGGGGGCTGGGCGGCTGGGCGGATTTTGCATTTGCGTCAACGACCCGCTGAAGCGGGGCAGGCTATTTACTTTGAACCGATAGATGTATTGCCGCTTTCATGGCTGTGGAATATCAGTTACCTGGTTCGCACAGCACCCTTGGCGCTGACTGACGGGGGAGCGGTATTACCGGCCTACTTCGAGCTGGTACGTAAAACTTCGGTGGCTGTGCGTATTAACGGGCAGGGCGACTTTGCCGGACTCAATCGGATCTTGCCAAATGACCAGCGAAATTTGCAACCGGCCTTGCTAGCGTTGGACGAATCGAACTGGTGGGCCTTGATGCGTGATGCCGGCCCAACTGGCCAGATTCGTATGGCAAAAACGCAAAATGGCGGCCGCCATTGGTCTGATGGTGGTAATTTACCCTTGGACAACCCAAATTCCAGCGTCGCCACCTTGAGCATTGGTGACCAGCATTTGCTCGTCTATAACCCTCTTAAAGCGGGTCGTAATGTATTGGACTTAGCGGTATCGCGGGACGGTCAGCGTTGGGTCACTGTTGCCAATTTGGCCCGCGGTAGCGAAAGGCGCGAGTTCTCCTACCCTGCCATCGCAATGGCCGATGGCCAGTTGTGGGTTAGCTACACCGAGCAACGGGAGTTCATCGCGTGGCAGCGTTTTGCCTGGGTGGCTGGTCCGCCACCGGCCGTTGCACAGTCGCAGGGTTTGCCATGACGTCGTTGGATTTTTCGCAAATCGCATTGCTAACGCAGGATGCCTCGCCCTTGCTGCCTGACCCGGCCTATCTGCCCTGGTTAGGCCAAGTGGCTTGGGCCCTGGTCGTAGCGGCCGTGGTGCTGGGCGCTTTAGGGCGGCAAAGACCAGGCGTTTCAAATACTCGCCTGCTCATGGCGGCATGCCTCGCGCTATGGACTTTTTACCCAGGTCCTTGGGGCCTGAGCTCCTGGCTGGGTTTGGCGTTTCAGAAGCCTAGTTTGATGGCCTGTGCATTGGCGCTGCACTATGTGGTGGGCTACTTTGGGGCACGCATCCCGTTCGGCAGTAGCCAGATTCATCCGGTGTCCAACACGGCGATGGGCGCAGCCCGTATCGAGCGGATATTTCTTGCATGCGCTCTGGCGCTGGGTTGGATATTGTTGATCGATACGTTTGGCTTCTTGCCTTTCAGCGTCTACGCTTGGGGCTTTCATCCGGTGTGTAGCGCTGGCTTGCTGGCATGTGCATTGTTGGCTTGGGTGGGAACTGGTCGCTGGCATCACTTGGCAAGCTCTGCGCCCGCCTTGCTTTTGCTGGTTTTGCTGGTGTTTTGGTTTTTGCGCTGGCCCAGCGGCAATGTGTGGGATGCAGTGCTCGATCCCTGTTTGTGGATAGCTTTGCACAGCTTTGCTATCAGGCGCTTTTTACAAAGACCCAAGGGCTGAGCTCGCGCAAGTACACCCTAAGGTGCCGGTACGATTAGCAGTTCTTTGCCAAATAGCCACTCCTGTGGTCGCCACAGGTTTGACAAGTTAACCTCGCCAGCGCGGTGGCGGCTTTTCACATGCCAGCGTTGCCCCAGCACGACACAGCTTGGCAGGCAATTCACCTGGTTTTTAGCCACATCAGGCTCCAACCAGACCACTGCATCATGGTTTTGTAGCAAATAATCCAATTCTTGCTTGGACGCCGGGTCAGAGTGCGAGGCTTGGCTATTGCTGTTCTGTGCTTCATAGGGCACTAATGTGTTCCCTGGCAATAGGAATTCAAAGCGCTCGTATTGCGCGTTAAACCCGCTGGGTACCGCGATGCGTAGCCCGTGCATGCGCGCTTTGACCTGGCTGTCATAAGCGCCCTGCGCGCCTGACAAGGGGGCGGTCATCGCGGTGAAACAGGCGTATAAAGCCAAGCAAGCAGCTAGCGTCGCGTTACGGGTCCAATCTGGTTTAAACATGCCCGCAACACAGGCACTCAATCCAAGCCCAGCCAATAAAAGTGTCGCCCACAGATTGTTGTTGTCGGCTATGCCCATGTCGTGCATCACCCAAGCGATTCGCGCCAGCATGCTTAGGGCCACGGTGGCGATAAACAAAGTCACTGCAAACCAGCCGCGCGCAACCCTTTCCCAATGCAACGCCAGCAGGATGGCAAACGCGGGCATCGCCGGTATTAAATAGCGCGCCGAGCGTTGGCTGGGGATGCTAAAGACTAGCAACCATATGAGGAGCCATAAGAGCAAAGTGCCTTGCGGCTTTCCCAACCAGGTCCGCCAATGTCCTCGCCACCCGGACCACAAACCATACAGGCACAAGCCTAAAGCAACCGGGAGTAGCAAGCCGGCGTTTTCCGGATAGGCCAGGGCCTGCAGCCACAGCGGGTTGTCTCCTGCCAAAGCCGCTTGCCAATAGCTGCCGCTCGCTTGCAGCTTGCCGGCGTTCTCACCAATCACAAATTCTTGCCAAACGGCCGCCGGATCGGGGTCAAAAGCGAACCACAGCGCAAAGACGCCCAAAGCAACGAGCGCGGCCCACGATACGCCGAAACCGGCACGCACTAAGCCTCCCCATTCACGCGGTGCCTGAGAAAGCCAAATTGCGCAGGCAAGCGTGGCGGCGGCTGGGGCGATCAGCGCAAAAGATTTGTAAAGCAGTCCGACACCCATCAGGGCACCGCACGCGGTGTAGGCCTTAAAAGTCCAGTCGCTGCGGCCATCATCCAGGGCCAGCCTTCTTCCCGCTGAAGGGGTGGCGGCACTTTGCTGGAAAAGCAGATACCACAGCGGCAACCCTAACCAGAAGGTCTCTGGCGCGCTGGTAAGGTAGGCGCGTCCATAGCGGTAGGTTGAAAAAAATGCCAGGTAGGCGATAGCCGCCAATGCAGCGGTGCGCCACTGGCCGCTGATGCGAAGGGTAATCCAACCCAGTGCAGCAGTGGTTAATAGGGTGTAAGCCACGCTGGGCCAGCGCAGTGAAAAAAGCGTACCTTGCGCACTCCAATCGCCGCTGGCCATGGCTTGCCAGAACAGCAGCGGTGGTTTGGTGTTACGCATGTTGTCCAAGTCGGACACCAGCGGTAGCCAATGCCCGGAAGCGGCTGTGAGGCGTGCGATATGGATGTAGACCATTTCGTCCCCGTTGGTGGGCGCGTAGGGGCTGGCCAAACCAAAAAAATACACGGCAACCGCACACAGCAGCAGGATGCACCAAGGCCAACTTAAGTTGTCGGGTTTCAAGTGCATGGGTCTTAGCAGGAAATGCCTCGTATGGCGCTAGCGTTTGCGAAAAGTCCAGCGGTCGTTGGCCAAAAAATTACTGACGCTGGCAATCACGATGGCAATCACATTGGCCAGCATGTAGTGCATGCTGTGCGACAACCAAAGCGTCAGCACGTATTGCAGACCTATGCCGAACCAGGAAGCCAGCGCGTACTTGGCTAACTGTGCACCCAAACTGGTGGGGGGCGGGGTTTCGATGCCCAACTCCTCAGGCGCCTGGCTGACGCGGTCGGCCCAGGTCCATAGCCGGTTCCAGGTGAAGTTGTTCACAGTGGCCACCGCAATCGCCAGTGCCAGTGAAGCATAGGGCTTACCTTGCGGGCCCTCAAGGCTTTGAAACAAATACTCGTGTCCCAGATAGAGCACTACGATGTTGACCACCGTGCCGCTGGCTCCGACCATGCCGAATTTGATGTAGCGGATACCGAGCAGCCAGCGCAGCAGTGTCAGCAGGCGCTCACGCCAGACAGGCCCCGTATTCATGTGCCCGATGCTGCCACATGCCCATTGGGCTGCGCTTGCAGAAAGGCCAAGGCCTGATCCAACACGGGATCGGGAGCGATGCGTTTGAGGCACTGGTTATCGCCATCGCAAAAAGTCAGGCGGTGGTTGTAGGCGCTTAGGCAGGGTGAACAGCCAATGCCCGATTCAAGTACCAGATTACGCCGGCCCAGCGGCCCATACAGCTTGCCAGTTTCGGGCCCGAAAAACACCATGGTCTGGATCGGCGTTAAGGTGGCGAAATGGCCTGGCCCACCATCGTTGGTAATCAGTAAATCGGCGGCATGAAACAACATCAACAATTCTCGGATGCTGCGCGTGTAGCCGGTCAGGTCAATACATAAATCGCTGCCAACCAAATTTTTCAGATCCTGGGCCAGCGCCGCATCGTCTTTCAGGCCAATCAGTCCGACCGCATAAGCCTTTTGGCAGAGCCCTTCGGCCACCCGGGCATAGTGCTCCTTGGGCCAGGCGCGCTCGGGCAAGATTCCGCCACCGGCATACAAGAGTACCAGTCGTTTGGATTGGGTGACCGGATGGTCCTTCGCTAATTTTTCCCGGTATCCCGCAAGTTCTGCGGGCGTAAATGCCACCGCTAAGTCGCTGTCCTGCGGCACCGTGCGGATCGGCGCTGCTTTGTTGCGCGGCATGCTGGCCGCTTGCAGGCTATCGACCAGCGAAAGGAATTGCAAGCTGATGTGCTGATAAGGGTTGTAGGGAATGGCGTGGGTGATAAAGCTGCCCCGATACAGTCCTTCTTGGGTATGCGGCGTGAACCCCGTGCGCACGGGTGCGCCACAGGCAAACGACAAGAGTGCGCTGACCCGGGAAAATAACTCGCAGTCGATGACCGCATCAATTCCAAGAGCGCGCAGCTTTGCGCTAACGCGCAAGATGTCGCTCACCAGCGCCAAGCCGCTGCTGTCATCAATGGAGTGCATGCGCGCCGCGTCGGTAAGCGACAACAAGCGCGTGACTTCTTGGTTTTTTTTGAGCTGCAGTATGTGAATTGCAGCCTGCGGGTAGCGCTGGCGCAGCGCAGCAAACATGGGCCCGGCTAAAACTATGCTCCCCATCTCCGACAACAGGATGACCAGGATATGGCGCGCATCCTGCGGCATCGCCGCCGGCTTGCGCCATAAACCACTCAGCCGCACCCAGCCCGACACCACGCTGCACAGAACCTGGCCTAGCCAGCGGTCTATAAGGCGTTGTGTCTGCAGCTTCATGCGTTTGTTGTTTTACAACCCTGCCGCTGCACGCAGCGCGGCGGCTTTGTCAGTGCGTTCCCAGGTGAATTCGGGTTCTTCGCGGCCGAAGTGGCCGTAGGACGCGGTTTTCTCGTAAATCGGGCGCAGCAGATCGAGCATCTGGATGATGCCTTTGGGGCGCAGGTCAAAGTGCTCGCTGATCAGGGCGGCAATCTTCTCATCGGAAATGACGCCGGTGCCCTCGGTGTAGACGGTTACGTTCATGGGCTGGGCCACACCGATGGCGTAGGCCACCTGGATTTGGCATTGCTTGGCCAAACCGGCCGCCACAATGTTTTTGGCCACATAGCGCGCAGCGTAAGCCGCCGAGCGGTCTACCTTACTGGGGTCCTTGCCCGAAAACGCACCGCCGCCATGGGGGCAGGCCCCGCCGTAGGTGTCCACAATAATTTTGCGTCCGGTCAGGCCGCAGTCGCCCTGCGGGCCGCCGACCACAAAGCGGCCGGTGGGGTTGATCAGGTAGCGGGTGTCTTTCAGCCACTCTTTGGGCAGCACTGGCTTGATGATCTCTTCGATGATGGCCTCGCGAAAAGAGTCCTTCATCTTGGTGGCGGTTTCCGACTGGTCGGGGCTGTGTTGGCTCGACAGCACCACGGTATCAATGCTGTGCGGCTTGCCATCAACATAGCGCATGGTGACCTGGCTCTTGGCGTCAGGACGCAAAAAGGGCAGGCGACCATCTTTGCGCAGCTGGGCTTGGCGTTCGACCAGGCGGTGGGCGTAGTAAATTGGCGCGGGCATGAGCTCGGGTGTCTCGTTACAGGCATAGCCAAACATCAGGCCCTGGTCACCGGCGCCGGTGTTGAGGTGGTCGTCGCTGGCGTGGTCTACGCCTTGGGCGATGTCGTTGGACTGCTTGTCGTAGCAGACCATGACGGCGCAGCCCTTGTAGTCGATACCGTACTCGGTGTTGTCATAGCCGATGCGCTTGATGGTGTCGCGCGCCACCTGTATGTAGTCCACGTGCGCATTGGTGGTGATCTCACCGGCCAGCACCACCAGTCCGGTATTGCACAAGGTTTCCGCGGCTACGCGTGACTTAGGGTCTTGCTTGAAAATCGCGTCCAGAATTGCATCTGAAATCTGGTCGGATACCTTGTCTGGATGTCCTTCGGACACTGACTCGGAGGTAAAAAGAAAATCGTTCGCCATGGTTGCTCTCCAAAAAATGTGAGGTTGACATGCGTTGCCAATCTCGGGAGCTGGCGAACGCTTTAGCAGATTTGCCCCTTGGGACAAGGCACAATTGGCCGGCAGGTCCGGGTGATTGTGTCGTCGCCCTGCAAGTTGCTCGTTTAACTCGGCGACCGTTTCATTCTAGCAAAGCCCTATGCATCTTTGGATTCGTCTGCTCTCTCGTTGCCCATTGTGGCTCTTGCATGGTGCCGGTTTTTTGCTGGGTTTTCTGACCTATTTGTTGTCACGGGACTATCGGCAGCGCTTCAAGGCGCAGTTGCACCAGGCTGGCTATGGCTGGCGTCAGGCTTGGCGTGCGCTTGGTCAGGCGGGTTGTAGCGTGCTCGAATCGCCCCGCCTTTGGTTTGGCGCCCCCGTCCCGGTACGGTGGGATGGACAGGAAGTAGTCCAGGCCGCATATGCCAGTGGACGCGGCGTAATTTTTTTGACCCCGCATTTGGGTTGTTTTGAAGTAACGGCGCCTACTGCAGCGACGCTGTTCGCTCAGCGTTATGGCCCGATGACGGTCTTGTATCGTCCTCCTAGGCAAGCCTGGTTGGCGTCCATGTTGCAGGCCTCGCGCAGCCGCCAGGGCATGCTGACAGTGCCCACCAATTTGCAGGGCGTGCGTAAATTGCTAAAGGCATTGCGCAATGGGGAGGCCGTCGGCCTCTTGCCCGACCAGGTGCCGCCCCTGGGTATGGGCATCTGGTCGCCGGTGTGGGGTCGCCCGGCGTACACCATGACGCTGGCGGCCAAGCTGGTTTTACAAACCGGCGCTGATGTTGTTATTGCCTGGGGTGAGCGATTGCCTTGGGGGCGCGGCTATTGCATCCATGCGCGCAAGCTTGAGGTGGATTTGCAAACAGATCTTGCGTCCATGGTCGCGCACATTAACAGCGCCATGGAAGGCTTGATACGCCAACGCCCGACCCAATATTTATGGGGCTATGAGCGCTACAAGCAACCGCGCCAGGAGCCTCTCGTATGAACCCGCTGACGCTGTTCATGCGCCTGTTGGCCTATGTGCCGCTACCGTTGTTGCGCGCCATGGGCAGTGCATTAGGCATGGTCTTGTATGGTTGCGCCCGGCGCCGGCGCGGCGTGGTGCAGACCAATCTTGCAGCCTGCTTCGCGCACTTGACGCCCGCGCAGCGCACAGCGATCGCGCGCCGTCACTTTCGCCTTTTTGCCCAGTCCTTGCTGGACCGATCCTGGCTGTGGCATGCGCCGACCTCCGCATTGCGCCAACGCATCCATTTTGAGGGCGCTCTAGATGAGTTAGGCAATCCAGATCCTCTGATTTTTTTGGCGCCGCACATGGTTGGTTTGGATGTGGGCGGCGTGGTGCTCACCGAGCTGCAGCAAATCACCACGGCTTGCATTTATGTGCCCTTAAGCAATGCTTGGGCGGAAGAATGGATGGTCCAAGGTCGCAATCGCTCTGGAAACGTACTCTCGATTGCGCGAAAAGACGGGCCGCAACCGGTGTTGCGCGGTTTGCGCAAGGGCATACGGCTGCACCTGTCGCCAGATATGGATTTCGGCGCTGATGGCGCATTGTGGGTGCCTTTTTATGGCGTGCCTGCCGCTACTGTTCCGGCACTGTCGCGTTTTTCAAAGCTCGGGCGCGCACGCGTTTGCACTTTGGTCAGTCGCCTGGTTCCCGGAGGCTACGAGGTCACCTTGAGCGCGGCCTGGCAAGATTTTCCGAGCGAAGATCTGCAAGCCGACACCTTGCGCATGAATCAAAGCATTGAGCATTGGATAAATGAGGATCCGGCGCAGTACTACTGGGTGCATAAGCGTTTCAAGACGCGGCCGCCGGGGTCGCCTCCAATCTACGGATAAGTTAAGTCCTGGGCTCTTGAAAATACAGCGGGTATCTGCCGCCTCACGCGATATGTGGGCCATTGGGTGAATTGGGCCAGAGCATGTAGGCGACTGCGGCATGCTGGCTAAGGTCAGGCAGATGACAAGCCCAAGCTGGTGGGACTCGACCGCCGGGGGCATTTCCGTAAGGTGCAGGAGCCTTTAACCGCCGACCGGTTGAGGCACCACAGGCGCCGCGTCGGCCGGGTGTGCCCAATCCCACAAAAGCGTAGCCACATCCTCCAAACCGGTGCGTTTGGTGGCGGAAAAAAGCCGTACTTCACCGCCCCCCGCCTGCAGTTTTGCAATAGACAGGGCTTTAGCGCCTTCGCTGCGGGTGAGTTTGTCGGCCTTGGTCAGCACCACCAGAAACTTCAGACCCTCTTCCACCCGGGGGCGGATGACGTCCAGCAAAATCTCATCCAATTCGGTCATGCCGTGGCGCGGGTCGCACATCAGCACAATCGCTTGCAGGTTTTTGCGGCTGACCAGGTAATTGGCCATGACTTGTTGCCAACGGATCTTGTCCTGTTTGGGCACGGCTGCGTAGCCGTAGCCGGGCAAATCGGTCAGTACTGCGTCCATTAGGCTTTGTTTACCCAGGGCAAATAGGTTGATGTGCTGGGTACGACCAGGCCGTTTGGACGCAAACGCCAGTTGCTTTTGCTGCGTCAGGGTGTTGATACAG
>CAMDHL010000077.1 GCA_945898105.1 Comamonas sp. lk
CTGCTTACGACCGATTCCGGCAGCACGATGGGTAACAAGCCGTTCTTAAAACAGTTATTGAAAAAAATGTCGGCAAAGCTGGGCGCAATGATTGCGCGAAAACCATATTGGTCCAGCGCCCAGGGCGCGTGCTCGCGTGAGGACCCACAGCCGAAATTTTTGCGTGCCAGCAGCACCGATGCGCCTGCGTACCGCGGCTGATTTAGAACAAAGTCGGGGTTGGGTTTGCGGGTCGCTGGGTCCTGGCCAGGTTCGCCATGGTCCAGGTAGCGCCACTCGTCAAATAAATTGGGGCCGAAGCCGGTCTTTTTGATCGACTTCAGGAACTGCTTGGGAATGATGGCATCGGTGTCCACGTTTTCGCGGTCCATGGGGGCCACTAGGCCCTGGTGAACGGTAAATTTTTGCATGGCGTGATTTCCGTTTAAAGGTATTTCCGCACGTCCACGAAGTGGCCGTGAATGGCCGCGGCGGCTGCCATCGCGGGGCTGACCAAGTGGGTGCGGCCCCCGGCGCCTTGGCGGCCTTCGAAGTTACGGTTGCTGGTGGAGGCACAGCGTTCGCCGGGTTCCAGGCGATCGGCGTTCATGGCCAGGCACATGGAGCAGCCTGGTTCGCGCCACTCAAAGCCAGCCGCCTTGAAAATTTCGTGCAGTCCTTCGCGCTCAGCCTGTTCTTTGACCAATCCCGAGCCGGGCACCACCATGGCCAGTTTGATATTTTTGGCTACTTTCTGGCCAATGCGTTTTACTACCGCAGCGGCCTCGCGCATATCTTCAATGCGGCTGTTGGTGCAGGAGCCTATAAAAACCTTGTCCACGAATAAATCATTCAGCGCCTTGCCAGGTTGCAGACCCATATAGACCAAAGCGCGCTCGATGGCGTCGCGTTTACTGGGATCTTTTTCTTTGTCGGGATCGGGCACCGAGCCGTTGATGTCCAGCACCATTTCGGGCGAGGTACCCCAGGTGACTTGCGGCAGGATGTCGCCGGCCTTTAGCTCGACAACCGTGTCAAAGTGAGCGTCCGTATCGGATTGCAAGGTCTTCCAATAGGCCACGGCATGGTCCCACTCCACGCCCGTTGGCGAGAGCGGGCGTCCCTTGACATAGTCGATGGTTTTTTCATCTACGGCCACCAAGCCGGCACGCGCACCCGCTTCAATCGCCATGTTGCACAAGGTCATTCGACCTTCAATGCTCAGTGCGCGGATGGCGCTACCTGCAAATTCGATGGTGTAACCCGTGCCACCGGCAGTACCGATACGGCCGATGATGGCCAAAACAATGTCCTTGCCGGTCACGCCTTTCGGTACGGTGCCCTCTACTTTGATAAGCATGTTTTTTGCTTTTTTGGCCAACAGGGTTTGCGTGGCCATCACATGCTCGACCTCGGAAGTGCCGATACCGTGCGCCAGTGCGCCGAAGGCGCCGTGGGTCGAGGTATGGCTATCGCCGCAAACCACTGTCATACCGGGTAGGGTGGCGCCCGTCTCCGGACCTATGACATGCACGATGCCCTGGCGTTTGGACAAAAAGGGAAAAAACGCCGCCGCACCTGACTCCTTGATGTTGGCGTCAAGCGTGGTGATCTGTTCTTTGCTGATGGCGTCAGTGATGCCGTCGTACCCCAATTCCCAGCCGGTGGTGGGGGTGTTGTGGTCTGCTGTGGCGACGATCGAGCTGACGCGCCAGACCTTGCGACCAGCCTGGCGCAGGCCTTCAAAGGCTTGGGGGCTGGTGACCTCGTGTACCAAATGACGGTCGATATAGAGGATGGCGGTGCCGTCTTCTTCGGTATGAACCACATGTTCATCCCAGATTTTGTCGTAGAGGGTGCGTCCCATGGGGCTTTTCCTTGTTGGCGGTCGGACATTTTATGTCGCCGTGCCCCGAGCCATTGATCTTCAGGCGAATACGGCTGGTACAAAAAGCTTGCCCCGCAAAAGCGGGGCAAGCAGCGGGTGTCGCAGAGCGCTTAGCGGCGACCGATTTCCGGTACGTCGCGCTGCACCGAGCCGGTGAACAATTGGCGCGGGCGGCCGATTTTGTATTCCGGGTCGCCAATCATTTCATTGAGTTGAGCGATCCATCCCACCGTGCGGGCGAGTGCAAAGATTCCGGTGAATAGCTTGACGGGGATCCCGATCGCGCGCTGCACGATACCCGAGTAGAAATCCACATTGGGATAAAGCTTGCGCGAAACGAAGTATTCGTCTTCCAGGGCGATTTTTTCTAGTGCCTTGGCCAGTTTGAACAGCGGGTCGTTTTCCAGCCCCAAGGCCGCCAGGACCTCGTTGCAGGTTTCTTGCATCAACTTGGCGCGGGGGTCGTAGTTTTTATAGACCCGATGGCCGAAGCCCATCAGCTTGACGCCTGAATTTTTGTCTTTCACTTTTTCCATGAATTCGCCAACTTTGGACACGCCACCTGAGGCCTGGATCTCTTCCAGCATGGTCAAGCAAGCCTCGTTGGCACCACCGTGAGCAGGGCCCCAGAGGCATGCCACGCCGGCCGCGATGGCCGCAAAAGGATTGGTGCCGGACGAGCCGCACAAGCGCACGGTCGAGGTGGAGGCGTTTTGCTCGTGGTCGGCGTGCAGGATGAAGATACGGTCTAAAGCACGTTCGATCACCGGGTTGACCACATAGGGTTCGCAGGGCGTGGCAAACATCATGTGCAAAAAGTTGCCTGCATAGCTCAGGTCGTTTTTGGGATACATGAAGGGTTGGCCGACGCTATATTTGTAGGCCATGGCGACCAGCGTTGGCAGCTTGGCTATCAGGCGGATGGCCGAAATATCGCGGTGCCCGGGATTGTTGATGTCGGTGCTGTCGTGGTAGAAGGCGCTCAGGGCTCCAACCAAGCCGGTCATGATGGCCATAGGGTGCGCATCGCGGCGGAAACCCCGCAGGAAAAACTGCATTTGCTCGTTGACCATGGTGTGCTGGGTCACACGCTTGGTAAACGCCGCTTTGCCAGCGGCATCGGGCAAATTGCCGTAGAGCAACAAGTGGCAGGTTTCCATGAAATCGCAGTTGGTCGCCAATTGCTCAATCGGGTATCCGCGGTAAAGCAACTCGCCCTTATCACCGTCGATGTAAGTGATGGCCGACTGGCACGCCGCCGTTGACAAAAAGCCCGGATCGTAGGTAAACATACCAGTTTGACCGTAGAGCTTGCGGATGTCTATGACGTCGGGCCCGACGCTGCCACTGTAAACCGGCAGTTCCACGCTAGGACTGCCGTTGCTAAAGGACATGGTCGCCTTGTTGTCCGCTAATTTCATCACAACACCTTTCAATGAGTATTTCTTAATAAAGCCAAAACTTCCCTGCAATCGCTATTCATTTCCAGGTCCGCCACTTCCGATTTGCGCCCCAGTAGTAAATCCAGTAAATCGTTGTCACTCAAGTCCATCAGTACGCCTAACGCATTGGCTTGACGTGCGTTCAAGGTATTTGCGTGTCGCGCGAAAAATCGCTCAATGAACAAATCATTTTCCAGCAACCCGCGCCGGCAGCGCCAGCGCAACTTGCTGAGTGCGCGGGCATCAATGGGTAGCTCCGGGGTCGCGACTTGCATTGTCAAACGGCTCGCATCACCATCATCTCTTTGATCTTGCCGATCGCCTTGGTTGGATTCAACCCTTTGGGGCAAACGTCCACGCAATTCATGATGGTGTGGCAGCGGAACAGGCGGTAGGGGTCTTCCAGATTATCCAGACGCTCGGAAGTGGCCTGGTCGCGGCTGTCGGCGATAAAGCGGTAGGCTTGCAAAAGGCCAGCTGGGCCAACGAATTTGTCCGGGTTCCACCAAAAGCTGGGGCAGCTGGTTGAGCAGCTAGCGCACAAAATACATTCGTACAAGCCGTTGAGTTCTTCGCGCTCCTGCGGGCTTTGCAGTCGCTCTTTTTCTGGTGGCATGTCCTCGTTGACGAGGTAAGGCTTGATCGAGTTGTATTGTTTAAAAAACTGCGTCATGTCCACGATCAAATCGCGGATCACCGGGAGGCCGGGCAAGGGCTTGAGCACAATCGTGCCCGGCAGGGTGCGCATATTGGTCAGGCACGCTAAGCCATTTTTGCCATTGATGTTCATGGCGTCCGAACCACACACACCTTCACGACAGGAGCGACGGAAGGAAATGGAGGGGTCTACGGCCTTTAGCTTCATCAGCGCATCAAGCAACATGCGTTCGGTCCCATCGAGTTCCACGTCGATGTCCTGCATATAGGGCTTGGCATCCTTGTCCGGGTCGTAGCGGTAAATGGAAAATTTGTGTTTTGACATAAGTAGGCAGTCTCGTCGCGTTTAGAACGTGCGGGTTCGCAGGGGGATGCTTTCAACCGTTAGCGGCTTCATTTGCACCGGTTTATACGTAAGGCTGTTGCTCGAGCTGTGCCACAGGCTGTGCTTGTGCCATTCGGTGTCGTTGCGGCCGTTGGGATGCTCGGGGGTGTCGCCGTAGTCGTTCACGGTGTGGGCACCCCGGCTTTCATGGCGGGCAGCGGCCGACACCATCGTGGCTTGCGCGGCCTCGATGAGGTTTTCCACTTCGAGGGCTTCGATGCGGGCTGTATTGAAAATGCGCGACTTGTCTTTCAGCCCTATGGCTTGGGTGCGTGCGCGAAGTTCAGCCACTTTAGCAACCCCTTCGTCCATGCTGGCCTGAGTGCGGAAGACTCCTGCGTGCTGCTGCATGGTGGAACGTATGCTGTTCGCGACGTCCTGCGCGTATTCCCCACCGACCGCGTTATCCAAGCGGTTTAGGCGTGAGAGCGTCAGATCGGCTGCGTCTGCGGGCAGCGCTTTGTGTTCGACGCTCTCTTTATTGGTGGCTACGATGTGGTTGCCGGCCGCGCGGCCAAAGACCAGCAAGTCCAGCAGCGAATTGGTGCCCAAGCGGTTGGCGCCATGCACGCTCACACACGAGCATTCGCCCACGGCATAGAGGCCGGGCACCGGTTGGCTGTGGTTGTCGCTGTCTTGCATCACCACTTGGCCATGGATATTGGTCGGGATGCCGCCCATTTGGTAGTGGATGGTCGGCACCACAGGGATCGGTTCGCGGGTGATGTCCACATTGGCGAAATTGTGTCCGATCTCCAGCACCGAGGGCAGTCGTTTGTGGATCGTTTCCTCGCCCAGATGCGTCATGTCCAGATTGATGTAATCCTTGTTCGGGCCGCAGCCCCGGCCTTCCTTTATTTCCTGGTCCATGCAGCGCGAAACGTAGTCACGTGGGGCCAAGTCTTTGTAATGTGGCGCATAGCGCTCCATGAAGCGCTCGCCGTGCACATTGCGCAGGATGGCGCCTTCGCCACGGCAGCCTTCGGTCAGCAGTACGCCCGCACCGGCGACACCGGTGGGGTGGAATTGCCAGAACTCCATGTCTTCCAAGGGAATCCCCGCGCGTGCTGCCATACCCAATCCGTCACCGGTATTTATAAATGCGTTGGTGGAGGCCGCAAAAATACGTCCTGCGCCGCCCGTGGCAAGCAAGGTGGTCTTGGCTTGCAAAATGTGCACATCCCCGGTTTCCATTTCCAGCGCGGTCACCCCAACCACCGCGCCTTCAGCATCACGTACCAGATCCATAGCCAGCCATTCGACGAAAAAGCTGGTGCGGGCCTTCAGATTTTGCTGGTACAGCGTGTGCAACATAGCGTGGCCTGTGCGGTCGGCTGCTGCGCAGGCGCGTTCGACTGCTTTTTCCCCGTAGTTGGCGGTATGGCCGCCAAAGGGCCGCTGGTAAATCGTGCCATCCGCATTGCGGTCAAAAGGCATGCCCATGTGCTCTAGGTCATAGACCACTTTGGGTGCTTCGCGGCACATGAACTCAATCGCGTCTTGGTCGCCCAGCCAGTCTGAACCTTTAACGGTATCGTAGAAATGGTAGTGCCAGTTGTCCTCGTTCATATTGCCCAAGGAGGCGCCGATGCCGCCTTGCGCCGCTACCGTATGCGAACGAGTGGGAAATACTTTGGATAGCACGGCGACGTTCAAACCGGCGCGCGCAAGCTGCAGCGAGGCGCGCATGCCCGAGCCGCCGGCGCCCACGATGACTACGTCAAATTTACGTTTCGAAACTGTATAAGACATGAATTAGATTCTTTTAAAGAGACTTCAGACGCGCCATAGCACCTGAATGGCCCAACCGGCACAGCCCACCAACCAGACGATGGAAAAAACTTGCAGCGCCAGGCGCAGGCCAACCGGTTTGATGTAGTCCATCCAAATATCGCGCATGCCGACCCAGGCGTGGTACAGCAAGGCCAGAATCACGGTGAAGGTGAGCGTTTTCATCCATTGGGCGGAAAAAATACCCGCCCAAACGTCGTAGCCCACCGGACCGCGCGAAAAAACCAGGCGCAGCACGATCAGCAAAGTGAACAAGGCCATCAACAAAGCGGTGACGCGCTGGGCCAGCCAGTCGCGCAGGCCATAGTGCGCGCCGGTGACGATGCGTCTGGATCCGAAATTCACTGCCATAACTGTATTCCTTAAAGAGTCGCTGTCGGTGCTTAATAAAGACCGAACAGTTTGGCGCCCAGCGCCAGTGTCAAGCCCATACTCAGGCTTAGCGTCCAGATTGCGGAGGATTTGCCGAATTCCTTGCTTACGGCATGGCGCATATCCATCCACAAATGGCGCAGACCGGCAATCAGGTGGTGCAAGAACGCCCAGATAAGCGCTAGGGCCACCAATTTGACGAGCCAGCCGGGCAGGAGGCCTGCGCCTTGGTTAAAAACACTTTTGAAGCGCGCAAACGAAATCTCCGAGGAAATCGAGGTGTCAAACATCCAAATGATGAAGGGCATCAGCAAAAACATCAGCGCCCCGCTGATGCGGTGCAGGATGGAAACGATACCCGCCAGCGGCAGTCGGTAACTGGGCAAATCCTTGAATGCGTGGATATTGCGAAATTCAGGTCGGGGAGCTCGTGCAGAAGGTACTGGCGCAGACATGGATGGTGGTTCCTGGGGTGAAGCGGGGCACGAAGTTGCAGAGTCGGACTTCAAGGCGGACAAATTCTATTGCACTGCACCAATCTGACAGACTGCTTGCAGGCCGAAGTATGGAGGGCATTTATTTCAGTGCAATTCATTGCGGTAAAAGTGTTTGTCCGTCAGGTACAGACCCTGGCGCAGCTCCATGGGCGTGTCGTTGTAGGTGTAGGCCAGGCGCTCTACGCTGAGCAGCGGTGTCCCGGCAGGGACAGTTAGCAAAGCGCATTGCTCCTCATCCGGAAGCACAGCGCGGATTTTTTCTTCGGCGCGCACCATGCGCACACCGAACTCCGACTCAAACAAGGCGTACATCGGGCCGTCATAGCTGCGCAAGCGCTCTGCCGTCAATCCTTTAAAGGGGCCCGCTGGCAGCCACAAGTCTTCCAAAATGGTCGCTACTCCTCCGAAACCCAGGACCCTGCGCACTTGCAGTACGGCATCACCCGAGCGCACTGACAGACCGCGCGCAACCTCGGCACTGGCACGCAGGCGTTTGCAGTCGATGATGCTGCGCTGGGCCGGTCCTTCGCTCCCTTGGTCACCACTATCGGGAACCAGTTTCAAAAAGCGGTACTGAACTTGCTGCTCCGCATGGGTGGCCACAAAAGTGCCTTTTCCTTGGCGCCGCACCAGCAGGTTTTCCACTGCCAATTCGTCAATCGCTTTGCGCACCGTGCCCTGGCTGACCCGAAAGCGCGCGGCCAGCTCTAGTTCGCTTGGGATAGCAGAGCCCGACTTCCACTCCCCGGATTGCAGACGTTGCAAGAGCAGCGCTTTGATTTGCTGGTACAGCGGACTGAAGGCGGGGGCTCCTAGTGCCGTTGGCAGACCGGCGGCGAACGGTGCGTCAAGGCCAGTTTGAGCTGTGGGAGCATCGAGGCTGGTGTGGCGGGCAGTAGTCATTGAAGTGTGTCAGCAGTCGGCATTCAGAGCGTTTGCAAGGGGCCCAATCATATCTTATATAAGACATAAGACCAATTGACCCGAATGGCGAATCAGGGTAAACTCGTAGCCATTGTTGCACGGGTTTGGCTGTGCAAAAGCGCAGCAAATAGTAGTCGCTTCGCCCCTTTTTCAACACTTCCTGGAGTTTTTATGAGTAAAAAGCCCGTTCGCGTTGCCGTTACCGGTGCCGCAGGCCAAATTGGATACGCCATTTTGTTTCGCATCGCCTCAGGCGAAATGCTGGGCAAAGACCAACCGGTGGTGCTCAGCCTGCTGGAAGTCCCCATGGAAAAAGCCCAGCAAGCTTTGCAAGGCGTGATGATGGAATTGGAAGATTGCGCCTTTCCGCTGCTCGCCGGTATGGAGGCGCATAGCGACTCGATGACGGCCTTCAAAGATGTGGATTACGCTCTCTTGATTGGATCGCGCCCGCGCGGCCCCGGTATGGAGCGTGCCGAATTACTGGCCGTCAATGCCGAAATCTTCACCGCACAGGGCAAAGCGCTCAACGCCGTGGCCAGCCGCGATGTGCGCGTGCTGGTCGTGGGTAACCCCGCCAACACCAATGCCTATATTGCTATGAAGAGCGCCCCTGATCTGCTGCGCAAAAACTTCACCGCCATGCTGCGCCTGGACCACAACCGTGCGCTTAGCCAGTTGGCAGCCAAAACCGGAAAAGCCGTGGCCGAAATCGAAAATATGGTGGTCTGGGGCAACCATTCCCCCACCATGTATGCCGATTACCGCTTTGCCAAAGTAGCCGGCCAAAGCGTGAAGGACATGATCAACGACCATGACTGGAACGCCAATACCTTTTTGCCTACCGTGGGCAAGCGTGGTGCGGCGATCATTGCAGCGCGCGG
>CAMDHL010000078.1 GCA_945898105.1 Comamonas sp. lk
TTCAGCCAGGGCAGCGCAACACACAGCGCGGCCACACAGCCAGCAAAAAAAAAGGGGATAGACGGCACGCGCGGGATTATCGGCGTTCACAGGTGCGCTCGCAGACGCACCAGCAGGGGTGTGCACCAAGCGGCGGTGGCTGCCAGCGCGGGGCAAAAGCCCCTTTAGATACTTACCAAAGGCGTAGCCGACACTACACAACCCACTGGGGCGAACTTGGCGTCCACATCGGTACGGCAAGTCCATCGGCCTGGGTCGGGCGGCGCATCGGCCGTGCGCTCAAAGCGGATGATGCGGCCCTGGACAGAGCCGGAGCCGTTCAAGGTGCATTGCACGCCCGCCTGGCCATAACTGGCCAAGGCGCTGACATTAATCACTATCTTGTAAGAGCAGCGTTTGCTCGCTGCCGAGGTGATGCCAAAGGGCAACAACCCCGCCGAGTCGGTGGCGGTGACATCGTTAACCAAATTCATGTTTGCCAAGGCCAACTCCATCGGAGTTTTGGCAGACTCAATCTCCGCCAACCCGGCGCTCACTTGCGCCTTGGACATAAAACCCTGATACGCCGGCAGCACAAACGCAGCCAGCACGCCGATGATGGCGACTACGACCATCAGTTCAAGTAGGGTGAAGCCTCTTTGCATCAAACTTTTCATGTCTTGCTATCTCTATCAATTACTGCATTATTGGTGGGCTACTTTGAATTTGAGCTACGACCTTTTTACACGATGTTTAATTACGAGGTCACGCGCAGCAATTGGTTTTAATAGCTGCGAAAAAACTGCAAAGAGCTAATGCTTTGGGGATGATTTTTAGTTCTCAGGCCAGGGGATTGCGCCAAATTCGGGGTATTGTTCCCCTGCCTTTTTCCATTTGGCCCTTGCTGTCGTACACGCTGCTTCACTGTAGACGCTGCAAAAACTCGCAAGCCACGAGCGCGCGCGCTCTGGATAACCATTCATAGCTAGACTGCCGGCCAGCAAAACCATTGATCCGCCAACTGGCGTTAATGCGGCTACCGATTCAAAAGCCTCTAAATCTACTACGCTGCGGTCCTTGCGCATGGCATCCAACCCTTCCAGCTCCAATCGTGCGCTGAGTTGGTTAAGCAGAATAACTTTGGACGGCTCCCAAGGTTCGGTCGCGATGCCTAGACGGTGTAGCACCAGGTCTTGATAGGAATCTTGGTATGAAAAATAGTCTTTCAGTATCAGCCCCCAAAGTAGCGCTGCAACTGCTAAAGCGCCGATCCAAGCCACCTTGGGTACTTGCAAGGCAGGGACTTTCCAGGGTGAAAGCCTGGCGTCCAGCGCCCCTAGCACCAGGCCGAAGGGCAAGAGCAAATAGGCGAAACGCAGTGGGTATTCCAGCATGGCATGGTTTAGAGCAATCAATACAAATATGACCAACAGTGCTTCTTGTGCTCTATCTACCTTTTGCACGCAGCGCCAGAGCCAGTGCGCGCCCGCGCAAAGGGCGAGGCCGCCGATTAAAAGGCCGCAGCAGAGCAGAACATCCAAAACCAAATTGTGTGCGGAGTTGAGCGGGTGATGCAGTTGCGGCGCTTCTGCGGCGACTGCAAGCTGCGCAGCAAAGATTTGTCCCCATCCATAGCCGAGCCAAGGCTTAAGGGCCAAGGCCTTGACCGCTATATGCCAAATTTGTAGGCGCGCAAGCCCGCTACTGCTACTTGCAAGGACATCCAAAGCGCCATAGTTGGGTTGCAATATTGTGACGGCAACTGTTGAAACCGCAATAAAGTAAACGCAAAGCGCTGCGACTATCCAGGGCGTGCGCTTGTCTGGCCAAAGCGCGCGCCAGTACCAACTAAGGCACAGGATTAGTGCAAGTCCCAGCCAGGCTGTACGGGAAACTGCGAATGCAACCCCGGTGAGGAAAATAGCGGATAACACTAAAGCGACCCAGCTCTTTACGTAGCCGCGAACCCATAACCAAGCGATAGCACACACGCCCCACAAGAGGAATGTGGCGGTATGGTTCGGTTGACCAAAATTGCCTGCAAGTCGAGTCTGTGGCGTATAGGCTAACCAGGGCCCGGCCACTTCGCTGGGATGCAGCCATTGGTAGCACTGAATGCACACTGTCGCTAGTGCCGCAAGGCAGATGGCTTGAAAAAGGGCGTCTACCATGGCTCCCGGATCGGCGCGGTCCCATAGCGCGCCGCAGCCAATGCAAAGTGCAAAGCCTGCCAAGTAGGCCGATGTGATCCACGCCCCGCCAGCCACGGTAATGAGCCCAAAACCCCATTGCATGAGCGGTGTCAGCGCCAGCGCCAGCGCGGCAAGTGCAAGTGGTGTCAGTTGGACGCGGCCTGTAACTCTTAAAGCAATCGCCAAGCCAACCAAAACTGTCAGACCGGAAACACTGCATTCCCGTAAAAATACATTCCACGGACTATTGCCAGGGGGAATTAGCCAAGCCAGTCCAAAAAGGATCACGCCGACACAGCGCCAAATCCACGGTACGGATGGTTCACAACTAAGTGGTGCGCCAAACACTTGCGCGGCGCGTTTTACCAAGTTGCTGCTGATACCTGCTTGGAGGTATTGCATAAAGTAACGTTTGTGTATAAGTGCAAAGAGGCAATGCACATCCGTGCATTGCCTCTTTTGCTTAAGTGAATTTAACTAGGAAGGCCTGGCTTGGCCGAGGCGTCGGACGGAGCAGTAGTGGCCGTTGTACAGCCTTTGGGCATCAAGTCCGCGGGGGAGTTTGTATAGCAAGTCCATGCCAACGTGCTCGCGTTCCGATGCAACTGAATGAATTTACCCTGGATTTTTGTCGAACCCTTCAGCGTGCACACTACACCGGCTGCACCTCCAGTGTTCCCGCCCATTGCAAGAACGGCAATCGCCGAGCAACTTCCGCTAGATGTTTGCAGGCCAACTGCAGAGGCGGTGTTAATGTCACTTGCGATCCCCTCGTTCAATTGAATTTCGATGGCCGTCTGGCCTGGCTTGATGGATGCAAGTCCCGCAGTAATTTGCGATTTCGCGGTGTAATCCGAATAAGCCGGAACCGCCACCGCTGCCAACACACCAATAATCGCGATCACGATCATCAACTCAATCAGGGTAAAACCCTTCTGCATACTATTTCTCATGTAAAAACTCCCTAGAAAACTTTAAAAAAATGAACTAACCATGGCCAGTTACCTAATTCGATTAATTTGATAAATCTATCTAATTTGGTAATGGTTCATAAATCATACATCAAAAACATGAAAAGCAAAATATTTTTATAACGTTATCTAAAAAATATCTATTTTTCTTATTGGAATCGCCTGAATGAATAGGCTTTGCCTAGGCGCGTAGCGAATTTTGCCCTTTTTATGGGGGCCAATAACTTCATCTTGCATCGCTAGCGCCTCGAAGTAAGCGCAGCCAGCGGAGACGCGACGACCGCTGTGCGGCCGTAGCCCTTTAAGCGCCGTGGTCTTGGCCCGATTCCTCGTCCTGCGCATGGCGCTTTTGCAGCCAGTGCCCCAGTAGCAGCACCAGCGCTGCGCCCAGGGCGGGGCCCGCTTGATGCAGCCAGTGCGCGTTTTCTACCAGCGGCGCCAGCACTTTGTCGCTGACCATCGTCTCGCCGCCCACCCAGCCGATCAGCGCCGCGCCAAAGGTCACCACCACCGGGAAGCGTTCCATCAGGCGGATCATCATGGTGCTGCCAAAGATCACCATCGGAATGCTGATCGCAAGGCCTAGCACCAGCAGCACCATGTTTCCATTGGCGGCAGCGGCCACGGCAATCACGTTGTCCAGGCTCATGACCAGGTCGGCGATCAGGATGGTGCGTATGGCCGCCATCAGGGAGCCGTATTCTTTTTCCTCGCCCTCTGCGTCGCCGTGTTCGGACAGCAGTTGCACGCCTATCCACAAGAGCAGCGCGCCGCCAATGATTTGTAAGTAGGGCAGGGCCAGCAATTGCACCGCCACCACGGTCAGCACGATGCGCAAGACCACTGCTGCGCCTGATCCAAACAAGACGGCTTGTTTCTGCTGCTCCGGTGGCAGGCTACGCGCCGCCAGCGCGATGACGACCGCGTTATCACCCGAGAGGATGATGTTGATCCAGATGATTTTCATTAGCCCGAGCCAAAACTCAGGGGTTTGCAGCATTTCCATGATTCTCTTTCTTATGCGGGCGAAGTGCCCATACCCCCCGGCGCTGGTGCTCCTGCGGGGGGTGTCAGGTGTAGCGATTGGCAGAGCGCCGCTTAGGGGCGGCCTCTCCCTGTGGCGCAAAAGCGCCGCTTAAAGCATGGCTTTGAGTAGCTTGGCCATTTCCGACGGGTTGCGTGTCACCTTGAAGCCGCACTCCTCCATTACCGCCAGCTTGGCGTCCGCCGTGTCCGCGCCGCCGCTAATCAGCGCGCCGGCGTGGCCCATACGTTTGCCCGCAGGGGCGGTGACACCGGCAATAAAGCCGACGATGGGCTTTTTCATGTTCAGTTTGCACCAGCGGGCGGCTTCGGCTTCGTCCGGGCCGCCGATTTCGCCGATCATGATGACGGCGTCGGTGTCCGGGTCGTCGTTGAAGGCGCGCATGATGTCGATGTGCTTGAGCCCGTTGATCGGGTCGCCGCCAATGCCCACGGCGCTGGACTGGCCCAGTCCGATTTCGGTGAGCTGCGCCACCGCTTCATAGGTGAGCGTTCCCGAGCGGCTGACCACGCCGATGCGGCCCTTGCGGTGAATGTGGCCGGGCATGATGCCAATTTTGATTTCTTCGGGGGTGATCAGGCCGGGGCAGTTGGGCCCAAGCAGCAGGGTTTTCTTGCCGCCGGCAGCTTCTTTGGCGCGCATTTTGTTGCGCAGTTCCAGCATGTCGCGCACCGGGATGCCTTCGGTAATGCAGATAGCCAAGTCCAGGTCTGCCTCCACCGCCTCCCAGATGGCCGCCGCCGCGCCGGGGGGCGGCACGTAGATGACGGACACGGTGGCGCCGGTTTCGTGCGCGGCCTCTTTGACGGAGGCGTAAATCGGGATGCCCAGCACCGACTCACCGGCTTTTTTCGGGTTTACGCCGGCCACAAAGCAGGCTTTGCCGTTGGCGTATTCCTGACACTTCTCGGTATGGAATGCGCCGGTTTTGCCGGTAATGCCCTGGGTGATGACGCGGGTGTCTTTGTTGATGAAGATCGACATGGCGGTTTCTTTCTGACGGTGGCGTGGGCTTTAGGCGTGGGCTTGGACAGCGGCGACGACTTTTTGCGCCGCTTCGGCCATGGTGTCGGCGCTGATGATGGGCAGGCCCGATTCGGCCAGCATTTTTTTGCCGATGTCCTCGTTGGTGCCCTTCATGCGCACTACCAGCGGCACTTGCAGATTGACCGCTTTGCAGGCGACGATGACGCCGGTGGCAATGGTGTCGCACTTCATGATGCCGCCAAAGATGTTGACCAAAATGGCCTTGACCTTGGGGTTTTTCAGCATGATTTTGAAGGCCTCGGTCACTTTTTCCGGCGTGGCGCCGCCGCCTACGTCCAGGAAGTTGGCTGGCTCGGCGCCAAACAATTTGATGGTGTCCATGGTCGCCATGGCCAGGCCAGCGCCATTGACCAGACAGCCGATATTGCCGTCCAGGCTGATGTAGGCCAAGTCGAACTTGGAGGCCTCGATCTCGGCCGGGTCTTCCTCGTCCAGGTCACGGTAGGCCACGATGTCGGGGTGACGGTAGAGCGCGTTGGCGTCAAAGTTGAACTTGGCGTCCAGCGCTTTGATATTGCCGTTGCCTTCCAAAATCAGCGGGTTAACTTCCACCAGGCTGGCGTCGGTGTCCATATAGACCTGATAGATTTTTTGCAGCACATCGCCCGCTTTGGCGGTGGAGGCGGCGGGCACGCCAATCGCGTCGGCCAGTTTCTTGGCTTGCGAGTCGGTCAGGCCCAAGGCGGGATCGACGATTTCGGTGATGATTTTCTCCGGCGTGTCATGTGCCACGCCTTCGATGTCCATGCCGCCTTCGCTGGACACGATCATGGCCACGCGCTGGCTGGCGCGGTCGGTGACGGCGGAGACGTAATATTCTTTTTTGATGTCCGCGCCGTCTTCGATCAGCAATCGGCGCACTTTTTGGCCCATCGGGCCGGTCTGGTGGGTAATGAGCTGCATACCCAAAATTTCGGTAGCCAGTTGCTTGACTTCGTCGATCGAGCGGGCCAGCTTCACTCCGCCGCCTTTGCCGCGCCCACCGGCATGAATTTGCGCCTTGACCACCCACACCGGGCCGCCGAGTTTTTGTGCGGCTTCAACCGCCTCTTGCACCGTGAAAGCGGGGATGCCGCGCGGTACGGGCACGCCGGCATTGCGCAAGATTTCCTTGCCTTGGTATTCGTGGATTTTCATGGCGTTTCTCTCTTGGAACAGTGCATGCAGTGAAGGGCTTCGCAGCACGCAAACCGGGAGTACAACAGCGGGCGGCGCAAAGAGATGGAACTGTATCATGGTGCGGCGCGGCAAACTTGCCCTCTGCTTACGCTATGCGTGGGCCGCTGCTGCCCCCGGTTTTCCTGCATTGAATGCCTTTTTAAGCCCATGAAAAAAATCTTTATCGACGGCGAAGCCGGTACCACCGGCCTGCAAATCCGCGAGCGCCTGCAAGCCATGGCGCAGATCGAGATGCTGCGCATCGACCCGGCGCTGCGCAAAGACGATGCGGCCAAGCGCGCACTGATGGCGCAGGCTGATGTGGTGATTCTGTGTTTGCATGACGACGCGGCTATCGTGTCCGTCGCCATGGTCGATGCGCTGCGCCGGGACACGGGAAAGGCGCCGCGCATCATCGACGCCTCCACTGCGCACCGCACTGCGCCGGGTTGGGTCTATGGTTTTGCCGAAATGTGCGCGGGCCAAAGCGCTGCCATCGCCGCCGCCGACCGCGTGGCCAACCCCGGCTGCTACGCCACCGGTGCGATTGCGCTATTGCGCCCCTTGATCGATGCGGGGTTGCTGCCGCCGGACTTCCCCGTGTGCCTGCCTTCCGTCAGTGGCTACAGCGGCGGCGGACGCAGCATGATCGAAGCCTACGAGGCCGGCAGCGCCGCACCTTTTGAGCTGTATGCGTTGGGCTTGCAGCACAAACACATCCCCGAAATCATGCATTGCAGCGGGCTGACGCGCCGCCCGCTGTTCGTCCCCTCGGTGGGTAATTTCGCGCAAGGCATGTTGGTGCAACTGCCGCTGCACCTGGACAGCCTGCCGGGCCAGCCCAGCGCCCAAGCCCTGCACGAGGCGCTGGCCGCCCACTACGCTGGCAGCGCCGTGGTGACCGTAGAGCCGCCCACTGCCGACGGCAAGCTCGACGCCGAGGCCTTGGCGGGTAGCAATCAGATGGAGTTGCGCGTTTTCGCCAACCAAGCCGTTGGCCACGCCTTATTAGTGGCCCGTCTGGACAACCTGGGCAAAGGTGCTAGCGGCGCAGCGGTGCAAAACTTGGAGTTGATGCTGGGCTTGTGAGCGGGGCGCCTCAAGCCGCAGCCGCGATGGGTGCGCGGATTAGCACTTCTGCCGGAATATGCAATCCCTCGCTCAGGCGGCGGATCATATTGAGCGACAGGGGGCGCTTGTAAGACAAAACCTCATACACCCGATTGGGCGGCCCAATGTAGGGCACCAGGTCTTTAACGCTCAGGCCCGACTGGTCCATGCGGAACTTGATGGCTTCAATCGGGTCGGCCGGATCAATGGGGTAGTGTTTGGCTTCATAGGCCTGCACCAGCGTACCGAGTACCTCAAGACGCTCACCTTCAGGCGAATCTGACGCCGGATCAAGGTCAATAAGCGCCGACACCTCGCGCAGCGCAGCAAGGTAATCCGCTTCGGTTCTGATCGCTTTGATTTCCATCTTTAGCCTCCGTTGAATTGGTCCACCACGGCCGCGTTAACTTTGTCGTATTCGGCATGGGTGCCGATGAACTTCACGTACACATATTGCATTTGGTAGGCGATCGCCACAATCAAGCGGTAGTCGTTTCCTTTGATATTGAAGACGACGCGCTTATTGCCAAGGATGCTGGCACTCGCATACTGATTCTTCACATCTTGGGGGCTGTTCCATTGGGCCGATCTCGCCTCAGCAAGCCAAGCTTTGAGGGGGCCTTCAGCGTCTCGGTGGCCCGACTGCCGCCAAAAAGTTTCTAGATTGCGCAGCGCGACGATGTGCATGGTTTAGTTTAGTCCCAAAATGGTACTAGCGCAAGGATTTGCCCTAAGTGGGGTCTGTCAACCAGCATCGATGCTGGGTTCGTAGGCATGCAGCGATCGATGCGTATTTCAATTTCAGTCCGAGGTTTCGTCTGCATCAAACGCCCCGGACACCACGCGGGCGATGGTTTCGCCGCCGAAGCCGCGGCTAGCTAAAAAGCGCACTTGCTTGGCGCGCTCGGCAGGTGTGCTGGCGGGGTTGCCGAATTTTTTGCGCCAGACTTCGTGGGCGCGGGCCTGTTCGCTGGCGCGTAGCTTGTCCAAGGCCTGGGCCATGGCTTCGGGCTCCATGCCTCTGGCATGCATCTCTTGGCGGATGCGGGCGCTGCCGAGTTTGGCGCTGCGCCGGTGGACCAGGGAGTCGATGGCGCGTTGTTCGTGTTGCAGGTGTTTGGCGGCCAGTTTGTCCAGTACTGCGGCCAACTCGCCGGGGGTTTCTTCAAACTGTGCCAG
>CAMDHL010000079.1 GCA_945898105.1 Comamonas sp. lk
GAGGCCATGGTGATGCTGCCCGAGATTTCGACCACTACTGCGCATCGCCGTTTAAAGGCTTTGCGCAAAAAGGGAATGATCGACCTGAACCTGGATAGCCAGGACAACCGCGTCAAGTACGTGGTGCCAACGAAAGCGACGCACCAGTATTTTGCGCAATTGGGGCAGTGCATGGAGAAGGCTCAGGCAGTTTGATGTTGCGCGGCAAAAGCCGCGCTAGGCGTCCACTCCCGGGTCTTTTCCTGCGCTGTTGTGCGGGTAAAAATATATGGGAGTGTGCGCAATGCAATTGCATAAAAATCTGTGGGTCGTCGCAATGACGGCTTTGGCCTACTTAGGCCTTTTGTCTTTCAATCAATTCGTTTTCTCGGCTTTTAATGCCTCCACGGCCAGCAATCTGGTGTTCTTACCCAGTGGCTTGGGCTTGGTTTGCGTACTACTTTTCGTAGAGTGGGGTTCGCTGGGGGTGAGCCTGGGCGCCGTGTTGGTTGGCCTGAGCCAGGTTTCCGGCCTTGACCCTACAACCGCCATGGGCACTGCAGTGATATCTGGCTTTGCCCCCTTGTTGGTCCGCTCGCTGTTCTTGCGCTGCGCCGCATTTGATGAGGACCTCAACGGCCTGACCGCCTCTTGCCTATTGCGCATGACCATGGCATTTGCAGCGGTCAGTGCGCTGCTGCACCAATTGTGGTTTGTGGCGCGCGGGCAAGTTGTTGACCTGTGGGGTGGATTGGCCCTGCACTTCACCGGCGATTTGCTTGGCGCTTTGGTAGTCCTGTACAGCGTCAAACTGCTGCTAGACCGTTTGCCGGAACTTAGCAGGGGATAATCCGCGCCACATGGCGCTTATCACCTTACTGGAAGCCCAACTCGCGTTTGGGCATGTACCCCTGCTGGACAATGCAGGCTTCTCACTCGAAACACAGGAGCGCGTGGGCTTGATCGGTCGCAACGGCACCGGCAAGTCCTCGCTGCTCAAGATCCTGGCAGGACTGGAAAAGCCCGATGACGGGGTGCTGCAAGTGCAAAGCCACATCCGTATCGCCTATGTTGCGCAGGAGCCGGATTTAGACGCCCAGTCCAATGTATTTGACGCAGTCAGCGTGGGCTTGCAGCGCGTGCGTGATTTGATCGATGAGTACTCGCAAGGCCACGGCGATCTGGACGCTATGCAAAGCGAGATCGAAGCGCTGGACGGTTGGAACTGGGAGCAACGCGTGGGTGAGACGCTGCACCGCTTGCATCTGGACCCAGAGGCGATCGTCAGCACGCTATCGGGCGGTACCAAAAAGCGCGTGGCCTTGGCGCAAGCGCTGGTGGCGCAGCCCGATGTGCTACTGCTGGACGAGCCGACCAACCACCTGGACTTAGACAGCATTGAGTGGCTTGAAGGCCTGTTGGTGGACTTTGCCGGCAGCATGATTACCATTACGCACGACCGATCTTTTCTGGACAACGTCGCCACGCGCATTGTGGAGTTGGACCGGGGAAAGCTTTTGTCCTATCCGGGTAATTTCGCCGCCTATCTGTTGCAAAAAGAAGAACAGCTGGCGCAAGAAGCCGTGATCAATGCGCGCGCCGACAAGCTGCTGGCGCAAGAAGAAGTGTGGATCCGTAAAGGCGTGGAAGCCAGGCGCACGCGCGCTACCGCCCGCATAGTGCGGCTGGATAACTTGCGTGCGCAACGCGAAGCGCGGCGCGATGTGCTGGGCAGCGTGAACATGGACATCAGCAGCGGCGCAAGCAGCGGCAAGCTAGTGGCCGAACTGACGCACGTGTCCAAAAGCTTTGGTCATAAAAAAATCGTGCACGACTTCAGCGCCACGATTTTGCGGGGCGACAAAATTGGTCTGCTCGGCCCCAACGGCGCAGGCAAAACTACGCTGCTTAAATTGATTTTGGGTGAACTCCAAGCAGATCCGGCGCCTGCCAATGCCCCGGCGCCCGAGCCCGGCCACAGCCCCTGGGGCACAGTGCGCCAAGGCGCCAATATCGCAGTCGCATATTTCGATCAAATGCGCAATGCATTGGACATGGATGCAACATTGGAAGACTTCATCAGTCCGGGCAGCGAATGGATCGAGATCGGCAACCGACGCCAGCACGTGAAAAGCTATTTGGGTGATTTCTTATTTTCGCCAGCACGCGCCAATTCGCCGGTACGTTCGCTCAGCGGTGGCGAGCGCAACCGCTTGTTGTTAGCGCGCCTGTTTGCCCGCCCGGCCAATGTTTTGGTGCTCGATGAACCTACCAACGACCTGGACATCGATACGCTGGAACTACTAGAAGATCTCTTGCAAAACTACGATGGCACGGTTTTTCTGGTCAGCCATGATCGTACGTTTTTGGACAACGTGGTCACCAGTACGATTGCTTATGAAGGCCCAGGCCGCTGGCGCGAATTTGAAGGCGGCGTACAGGATTGGCTAATCCAAAGTAAACGCTCCAATACGATCGCGCAGGCCAAGGGACAAAAAGGCGCGCAAAGTTTTAATTACGGGCGCGATGACAAGTCGGCTAGCGTCAAAGCGACTGCGGCGCCAGTTACAGCTGCACCAGCCGCGCCCGCAGCCAAAGCGCGCAAACTCAGTTACAAAGAGCAGCGTGAGCTGGAGGCCCTGCCCGGTCGCATCGCCACACTGGAAGCGGAGCAAGCCAAAATCAATGCCGAACTTGCAGACGGCACGCTGTATGCCAGCGACAACGCTAAAGCCCTGCAACTGGCACAACGCAATGCGGCGATTGACGGCGAGTTGCTAGAGGCTTTGGAGCGCTGGGAAGTACTAGGCGCTTAAGCGCTTGGCACGCTAGCCGACCACCCCCTGCTGGCGCAATTGCGCAATCGCGGTTGCGTCCAAGCCCCACTCGCGCAGCAACTCATCGGTGTGCTCGCCCAGTGCCGGCGGGGCGCGATGTAGCACCGGCGGGTTATCGACTAGGCGCAAGGGGCTAGCGACCGAGCTGATAGAAGCGACAGCGGTGGCCGCTTGCACCGCCTCGCTAGTGGGCTGCGCGACAGCCAAACCACGAGCCCGAACCTGGGCGTCAGCAAAAGCCTCAGCAACCGAGTTGATAGGCCCGCAGGGCACCGCGTGGTGCTCCAGGTCGGCAATCCATTGCGCGGTCGTTCGCGTGCGCGTTACGGCCTGCATCAAGGCTTCGAGAGTGTCACGATGGCGCACCCGTTCGATGTTGGTATGAAACCGCGGATCTGCCGACCATTCGGGATGATCGGCGACGGCACAAAAGCGCGCGAACTGACCGTCGTTACCGATCGCCAGCAACATGGCACTGTCCAGAGTTTCAAAGTCGCGGTAGGGCACCAAGCTGGGATGGCTGTTACCTTGGCGCTTGGGCGATTGGCCGGTGTTCAAAAAGCCCGCTGCCTGATTGGCCAGAATCGCCATGCCTACATCGAGCAGGCTCATGTCGATATGCTGGCCTAGGCCGGTACGGTGGCGCACCTCGATGGCCGCCAATATCGCGCTGCAGGCATAGACGCCGGTGAACAAATCTGTCAAGGCCACGCCCACGCGCTGCGGTGCACCGCCGGGCGTGCCTTCTGGCTTGCCGGTAATGCTCATCATGCCGCTCATGGCCTGGATCATTAGGTCGTAACCAGCCCGCTCGGCGTAGGGGCCAGTTTGGCCGAACCCGGTGATAGAGCAGTAAATCAAGCGAGGATTGAGCGCACGCACACTGGCGTAGTCCAGGCCGTAATGCCCTAGTCCACCGACCTTGAAGTTTTCGACCAGGATGTCGCATTGCAGTGCCAGTTGTTTGATCAAGGCTTGACCTTCTGGCTTGGCTATGTCTATCGCTATCGAGCGCTTGTTTCGATTGCAAGCAGTGAAATAGCTGGCGTGCGAGGTGTCATTGCCCTGCGCATCTTGCATAAAGGGTGGACCCCAATGGCGCGTGTCGTCGCCCTCACCAGGCTTTTCAATTTTGATGACATCAGCGCCCATGTCTGCCAGCATCTGAGTACACCAAGGGCCGGCGAGTACCCGCGAAAGGTCTAAGACTTTGAGATGGGCGAGGGCAGCAGTAGTTTGGGGCATGGTTATTTCAGGGCAGCGTGGATGGAAATGTAAGAGCCTAGCGCCAAGCGAGTTGCACGATATCGGCCGCTTTTTCGGCCACCATAATGATCGGTAAATTGGTGTTAGCGGACGTAATTTGCGGCATTACGGAGGCATCCACCACGCGCAGATTGCGCAGGCCATGCACGCGCAGCAAAGCATCTACAACCGCGTCGTCTCCTGTGCCCATTCTGCAAGTGCCAACTGGGTGCCAAACAGTCGTGCTGGTGGCGCGAATAGCAACCTCAATTGCCGCATCGGAGATTGCATGGGCTCCGGGTGACAGCTCGCTGAGCAAAAGCGCGGCTAAGGGCTCGGCATCCGCGATCTTGCGTGCTATGCGAACACCTTCGACCTGTAAGGCAAGATCCTGCGGATCTGACAGGTAATTGGGATCAATAACTGGCACATCCAATGGGTCGCCGGATCGAAGGTGAACCTGCCCTCTGCTGCGGGGGCGGCACGCTTGCACACTAATGGCCATGGCCGGCGCAACACCACGGGCCGCTATGGGCACAGGCGTTTGCGGCATAGCGAAAAACTGGAGGTCCATCCCAAATTCGCTGAGAGCTTCCGTCCGTTTCACAAACAATCCACCCTCGGCCAGGATGCTAGTTGGCGCAGAAGCAATTGGCTCTTTCAGCGCAAACACGACGGGCGTCTGCAAGTGATCGCACAAATTCATACCCACCGCAGGCAGGGCATAGCGAACCTTGATGCCGTGTCTTTGCAAAGTAAGCGGATCGCCGACTCCAGACAGCATCAAGAGCTTAGGCGTGTCGATAGCACCTGCACTCAAAATAATCTCTTGGTTGGCATGGATGCGCCGCCGCTGTAATCCGTCCCAAATATCTACGGCGGCAGCTCGGTCACCTTCAAAGTGAATTTGTAATGCTCTTGCACCTTCAATCACATGCAGGTTAGGGCGCCCCATGGCGGGTTCTAGGTAGGCTTTCGCCGTGCTACAACGTTCACCATTGCGTATCGTGGTGTGGTAGAGCCCTACGCCATCTAACTGCGCACCGTTGAAGTCATGGTTGGGGCGGTGGCCACACGCTACAGCGGCACGGATGAATGCTTGCGTGATCGGGTTGGTGGAAGTCTGTGCCGAAACGGTCAAGGGGCCGCCGGAACCGTGCAAGGGTGAAGGGCCAAGAACATGGTCCTCTAGTCGCTTGAAATAAGGTAGTACATCTTCCCATCCCCACCCCGGATTACCTAAGTTGCGCCAATGGTCAAAGTCCATGGGATCACCGCGCATCGCAATCATTGCGTTTATAGCGCTGGTGCCGCCCAGCACTTTTCCACGGGGATAGGGGATGGCGCGCAGCCCCAGGCCCGCTTGCAGTTTGGTGGAATATGCCCAGTTTTCGGCATCATCCCAAATCAGCGGCCATTGGTTGGGCTGACGGACGTGTGAGGACTGCGCTTGTCGGCCCGCCTCGATCAGCACCACGCGCCGGTTCGGGTCTTCTGATAGACGCGCAGCCAAGACGCAACCCGCCGACCCGGCACCGACGATCAAAATATCCGCTACGTCGTTCATCACAACTCCTATGCGTCGTTAATGATAAAAACATGCATCTTTAGATGCCTACGAAATTGGCAACAGAGAAATCGACTTCAATCCATTTCACTCTGCTGTAACGTTCTGACAGGTTGCGAAATGCGTTCCATCAACTACAGGGTGCGCGTCCTTTTATTGAGATGTTTGGCGCGTTCCAATGTATTTAAGCTGACATAGCGCAGATGCTCGAATAGTAGTTGCTTAATTGACTCCTTGCCATGTGACTCGCACTTGCATAGACAATCGCCGTGGGAACCCTGCTACGACTACCGGGTTGCTCAAAGGGGTGATCGCTGTCATTACTGGGGGCTGTCCCTACCCCGTGCTGCGCTTTCGATCTCCAAGTCAGCTCCGTCTATTGATGTATGACTGACATTGGGCGTATTGAACGGCGAAATTACAAACACGCTCGATCACTCCAGATATGACACCGGCATCCAGATGCAGGTTAGCACTGGGCGTCAAGCCAGTTGCACGCCATCCAGATACCACCAGCGCCCCTGTTGCAATACAAAGCGACTGCGTTCATGCAGACGCCAGGCGGTGGTGCCGGCGGGTTTGAAGCGGGCTACAAATTCGACTTCGGCTTTGGCTTTGGCTTTGGCTTTAGCTTCGGCTTCGGCTTTGGGCGGGCTACTGGCTAGCGATTTGCGTACTTCCAAGCCCAACCACTTTCCCGTGGTGTCAAAGCTCACTTGACCCGGGCGGGTACTGGCGTGCCAAGTAGCCAGCAAATAGCTTTCGCGCTGCAACACAAAAGCGCTGTAGCGCGAGCGCATCAGACTTTCGGCATCGGGTGCAGGTGGAGGCGCTTCGCCTTCCAGGTACTGCCCGCAACACGCAGCAAAGCGAAGCGGCTTTGCGTTGATGCCACCCCGCGCGCAGGGGCAAGGCTGGTCGCCATGGAGCACCAGCGCACCCTGGCTCATCAGCCCTTGGCGGCTTTGGCTTGCGCCTTGTGGGCTTCCCAGCTTTGTACCGGCGCGCCGTCTTTAACCCAGGCAGCAAAACCGCCGTCGACGTGGGCGACATTGGTCATGCCCATTTCCTGCAAGGCTTTGGTGGCCAAGGCGCTGCGCCAGCTGGCGGCGCAAAACAGCACATATTCTTTGGCCTCGTCGCCAAACACCGGTTTGAAATACGGCGAGGCCGGGTCCACCCAAAACTCCAGCATACCGCGCGGCGCCAGTACCGCGCCTTCGATGGTGCCCTCGCGCTCGGCTTCGCGGATGTCGCGGATGTCTACCAATTGCATACGCCCGTCGGCCAGGCGCTCGCGCACTTGCGTAACCGAATACGTGGTGATGCAGGCATTCGCCTCATCGACCAGTTGGCGAAATCCTTTGGTAATTGGCATGCTGTCTCCTTGTGTTGTTAGTTCACGCTAGGGCGCGTTGGATGATGATTTTTTGTACGTCGCTAGTGCCTTCGTAAATCTGGCAAACACGCACATCGCGGTAAATGCGCTCCACCGGGAAGTCGCTCACATAGCCATAACCACCTAGGGTTTGGATAGCTACGGTACATACTTTTTCCGCCATCTCGCTGGCAAACAGTTTGGCCATAGCCGCTTCTTTGAGGCAAGGCCGACCGGCGTCGCGCAGGGCTGCTGCGTGCCATATCAATTGGCGGGCGGCTTCGAGTTGGGTTGCACACTCCGCCAACCTAAATCCGACTGCCTGGTGGTTAAAGATGGGAGCACCAAAACTCTGCCGGTCTTTGGAATAAGCCAGCGCCACTTCAAATGCACTGCGCGCCATGCCGACGCTTTGCGCGGCAATGCCAATGCGCCCGCCTTCCAGGCCGCCCAAGGCGATGCCATAGCCCTCGCCCTCTTTACCGATCAGGTTGTACGCAGGAATACGGCAGTTATCAAAATTGATTTGCGCGGTGTCGCTGCTGTGCTGGCCCAGTTTGTCTTCTAGTCGCGCCACCACATAGCCGGGCGCGGCGGTGGGCACCAGAAATGCGCTCATGCCCTTTTTGCCCGCGCCCTTGTCGGTGACGGCAATCACAATCGCCACATCGGCATTTTTGCCGCTGGTGGTGAATTGCTTCACTCCGTTCAACACATATTCATCACCTTCGAGAACCGCCGTGGTGCGCAAGCTGGAAGCGTCCGAGCCCACATGCGGCTCGGTCAAACAAAACGCACCCAACATTTCACCTTGGGCCAAGGGCGTCAGCCATTGTTGCTTTTGCTGCGCATTGCCATAGCGCATCAAGATGGCATTGACCGGGCAATTGGTCACGCTAATCACCGTGCTGGTGCCACCATCGCCAGCGGCAATTTCTTCCAGCACCAAAGCCAGCGTCAGGTAATCTAGCTGCACGCCACCGTATTCCTCGGGCACACATATGCCGTAAGCACCCAGCGCGGCAAGCCCCTTGTGCGCCTCTTTGGGAAAAGTGTGCTCCTTGTCCCAACGCGGGGCGTGCGGCCACAGTTCGTTTTGCGCAAACTCGCGCACCGCATCGCGTATGGCTTCCTGGTCGGGGGTGAGCAGCATGGCAGGCCTTAGAGCATTTCCACCGCAACCGCAGTGGCCTCACCGCCGCCAATACACAAGGTCGCCAGCCCGCGCTTCAAACCGCGCGCCTTTAGGGCGTGCAAGAGCGTGACCATGATGCGCGCGCCTGATGCACCTATGGGGTGCCCTAGGGCGCAGGCGCCGCCGTTGACGTTGACCTTGTCGTGCGTGATGCCCAGCTCTTTCATCAGCGCCATGGGCACCACGGCAAAGGCTTCGTTGACTTCCCACAAATCCACATCACCCACGGCCCAGCCGGCTTTGGCCAAGGCTTTCTGCGTTGCACCTACAGGTGCAGTGGCAAACCATTCTGGCGCTTGCGCGTGCGTGGCGTGGCTGACGATACGGGCTAGGGGCTTGCAACCCAATTGCGCCGCAGTGCTGGCGCGCATCAAAACCATGGCAGCTGCGCCGTCGTTGATGGACGAGCTGGAGGCCGC
>CAMDHL010000080.1 GCA_945898105.1 Comamonas sp. lk
GATCGCGTCTTGCGCCCGGCTCGCCAGCGGAAGCAGAAGGCAAAGGCTCAAGAAAAAAGCGGCGTGTGCCATGGGGTGTCCAAAAGGTGAATAGGCGCGATGGTAGAGCGCCCGTTTAGCGGGGAACAATCCCTTGATGACCTATTTCATGCTGATTTTGCCGTACCTGGCCGAGTTCTGGTTTTGGGAGTTGTCGCTGTCAGTCAGGATTGAACAAGCAAGGGAATGCACAATCGGTAGCCCTTGCCACGCAGCACTTTGATGCTGGCGCCCCCTCCTAGCGTGGGGGCCAGTTTTTGACGCACCCGGCTGACCAATTGTTCAACCCGTATTTTGTTGACTTGCTCGGTAACTTCAACATCACCGAGCACCTCGAGGAGGCGGTGAAAAGTTAACAGATGGGCTGACAAGGCAAGTTCATGCAATAGCAAGCATTCCCGTCCCGTGAGTTCAATGGCGTTCCCGCCCGGTGGCACGATGCGATGGCCGCGCAGATCCAGAATCCATTCTTTATCTTGTATCGGGGGTGCAATACGGCGGCATACGCTTTTGAGCACTGTGCTGACTTCATCGGCACCGGCCGGCTTGGTCAGAAAGACATCCGCGCCAGCTTCGTAAGCCAGTTTGCGGTCTATGTTGCGCACCCGTGCGGTCAACACCACGACACCCAAACGGGGATAAGCGCGCTTTACGCGCTTGATGATTTCAATGCCGTCCTCGTTGGGCAAATTGAGGTCTATTAGGATGGCGTCAGGCGCCTTCTCATTGATGACGCTACTCAGGTTTTCGCCGTCCTCCAGCGCGCTCACCCGAAAGCCTTCCTGTTCCAAGTGGTCTCCCAAGCCTAAGCGCAGCTCGGTGTTGTCTTCGACGATGATGATATTGAATGAGCTCATAAACGCAGCACTAATTACGTGCGAACATAACGAATGAGCACCGTTGAATCTGACAAAGACTGATGCCCAAGTCTTCTATGTCCAGCAGCGTGGCGCGTTGGGGTGATGCCAATGAGATGCGCGGCCATGTCAGTCAGCCGGGGTGAGCCACAGACACGCCGTGTCGCGATGACGGAGCTTTGATCTTGCTTATGTCAAGATAGGACATGGATAACCCTTACAACGCGAAAACCGCATTGCGCACTATCGACGCCGGCGTGCTGCGCATCGCTTACCAAGATCTAGGCCCAGCCGGTGGGCCACCCGTGATTTTGTTGCATGGATTTCCCTACGATATCCATGCTTTTGCAGAAGTTGCCCCGCCACTGGCGCTGGCGGGCTGCCGGGTGATTGTGCCTTTCCTGCGGGGTTTTGGCGAGTCGCGCTTTTTACACGCTGACACACCGCGATCCGGGCAGCAGGCTGCTATGGGCTATGACCTTTTGATGCTGATGGACGCCCTGGTCATTCCCGATGCAGTACTGGCGGGGTATGACTGGGGCGGGCGGGCCGCTTGCATTGTGGCCGCCCTCTATCCCGAGCGGGTGCGCGGTTTACTGAGCGGGCTGGGTTATGGCATCCAAAACATTACACAGGCCTCGCGACCAGCCATCCCGCCCGAAGAACACAAGCTTTGGTACCAGTACTACTTGCATGGCGAGCGGGGCGTCGCAGGTCTGCAGGCCCATCGCCATGCGTTTTGCAGACTCCTGTGGGAAATGTGGTCTCCTGACTGGCATTTTGACGACGCTACGTATGCGCGCACTGCGCAGGCTTTTGATAACCCCGACTTTGTCGCCGTAGTCACCCACTCCTACCGCCACCGTTTCGGGCTGGTAGAGGGCGATCCCATGCTGGCAGACTGGGAGTCGCGCCTTGCAAAGTTACCCGTCATCACCGTACCCAGCATTGCCATGGACGGACAAAGCGATGGCGTCGCCGCGGCCGGAGGCTCTGCCGGACACCGGGAAAAGTTCGCCGCTGCCCATACTCGAATCGAATTGCCGGGAATTGGCCACAACCTGCCACAGGAGGCGCCCGCCGCCTTTGTCGATGCGGTTTTACGCCTAGCAGGTAAAGCTTGACATACCAAATGCATGCGGCGCGCGCATGCTGTAAGCTATCAATTGGTTGGCCGCATCAGCGCTTGGGCTAGCGACACGAACTCGTTAACCGAAACTTCTTGCGCGCGTCTTTGAAGATCGAACGTGCCGGCAAAGCCTTGCTTTTCTAAATACGGCCCAAGCGTATGGCGCAGCAGTTTGCGCCGTTGACTGAATGCAGTTTGCACCAACGGTTCAAGGACCGAGCTATTGGCTAAAGCTGGTGCCGCCAGCGGGACCATGCGCACTACTGCGCTGTCAACCCGCGGCGGGGGTGTGAAATTTTCCGGACCGACGGCCAGCACGTTTTCCATCTGGTAGCGCCACTGCAACATCACGCTGAGACGGCCAAAATCTGCGCTGTCCGGTGCAGCCACCATGCGATGTACGACTTCTTTTTGCAGCATGAAGTGTTGATCTTCAATATCGACCGCGAACTCCAATAAATGAAAAAGAATGGGCGTAGAGATGTTGTAAGGCAAATTGCCAACTACGCGCAGCTTCTTTGTGGTGTCAGCGGCACCGGCCTTCAGCGCGCTGAAATCGACGCGCAGCACGTCTGATTCGATTACCTTGAGTTGCCCATGGAGACGTAGCCTTGCTGCCAGATCACGGTCGAGTTCAATGACGGTAAGCCCACCAAGGCGCTCCACCAGGGGCTGTGTCATGGCGCCTAGCCCGGGGCCGATTTCCACCATGGATTGGCCCGCTTGCGGCGCGATGGCTTCTACGATGGCATCGATGGTAAGCGGATCACTTAAAAAATGCTGACCAAAGCGCTTGCGCGCGATGTGGGGCTTCAAGTCGCTTCTGCCTGAGAGGCGTGCTTTGCGGCGACGCGATTAACCCGGGTCACGTATTTCAACAAAAGCGCGGTCGCGCACTTCGCGTGACCAAGTTTCGAATAATTCATCTGCGCGTTTGCCGCGCAATAGATTGCGCTCTCGCTCACGCAACTGAGCCGTCGTAAGCGCTACCGTGCGGCGCTCAAGCAATTGGATCAAATGGACGCCAAAACGGGACACGATAGGTTGGGCGATTTCGCCTTCTTTGAGGTTGTTGAGCACTTGCTCAAATTCTGGAACAAACATTCCTGGGGTCGCCCAACCCAAGTCGCCTCCTTGCGCCGCGCTGCCATCTTGGGAAATTGCTTGTGCCTGCAACTCAAAACGGGTACTCCCATTCAAAATACTCTCTCGCGCTTGCGCCAGCCGCGCGATGGCCTGATCTTGAGTCAGTGATGCGTCAGGTCGCAACAAAATATGCCGGCCATGATGCTGGACCATAGTGTCTGACAAGCCACCAACCCGCCGATCTAAAAGCTTGAGTAGGTGAAAGCCGGCATCGGATCGTACCCATTGAGAAACAGCCCCCACAGCCAGCGTTTGGGTTGCCGTAACAAATAGAGGTGGATAGCGATCAGCACGACGCAAGCCCAGTTGGCCGGCGTTGTTGCGTTCGGCTGCAGAGAGCTCTTTCACCAGTGCTTCAAACGACTCGCCTGAACCAAGGCGCGCCAATATTTTGCGAGTCACTTCCTGTGCTTGTGCAATCACCGCGGGTCCAGCATTTTCTGGCAACGCAATGAACAAGTGACCCAGGTTGATTTCCTGATTCAATGGGTCTTTGGCCGCCAATTGCCTGGCAGCTAAGGCGGCCTCTACTTCGCTGTCAGTCACCTTTAGTCGCGCATCGACTTCGCGCTCTTGCAGCCGGGTGATCAGTATTTGATCGCGCAGTTGCTGGCGAAACCCTGCAAGACTTTTCCCGCGCTTTTCTAGATTGGCGCGCAACTGAGCGATATCCATCTGGTTTTGCGCGGCAATATTGGCTTCGGCCTGGTCGATCGCTGCCGCGTCAACGCGTATGCCGTATTCCTTGGCCAGCTGAAGTTGTGCCCGTTCATTGATCATGCGATCGAGCACGCCGGCCCGAAGTTCTGCAGTGGGTGGTAAGGGCAAGTTTTGCCGGCTTCGATTTTCGACTACCTGGTCGATTTGAAGTTCAAGCTCGGCATTGGTAATTGGTTCCGAGTTAACCAGGGCCACGATGTAGTCGGATCCCGCAGCGGTTTGAGCCACCGTGTTAGTACTCAACACCGCAAAGAGAAGCGAATAAATCCACAAGTTCAACTTCATAAGTTTCCAGCTAAAAAGTGCCTAAACACACTATTGGGTGTCTAGCGAAGGTTTTGGTAGCGTGCAATGCCATCGGTTAAGGACTTGAAGGGATCGATTCCGAGCCGGGTAAAGCCCACGAATTCCAGTTGGAACATCAGCTTGGTGTTGCTCGTTTGAGGTGTAAGTACGGTTCGTGTTAACACGACTCGTGAAATCCAGCAGCCCGCATCGTACTCCAGGCCTAGCAGACTATCGACCAGTTGGGCGTCGCGCAAACTATAAGACAGCCGGCCTAAGCCGTAGTAACGCCCGGTCTCGGTATCCGTCTTGCGATCCGCCAGACCCCAGAGGCGATCCAGTGGCCATTGCCAGCTGAGGTCGACTTGTTCGCTGGCATTGCGTTGCAAAAGGTAGGACAAGTTGATGGTCTGAAAATCGCCGGGGTGATAACGCCCGCCAACAACCGAGCGAATAGCAGCATCAGTTTGAAGGTTGTATTGGGCGCTTGCGTCCAGGACCCATTGACTCCCCAAGTTAACGCGCGAGCCCAGCAAAATATCGCTCAAGCCCGTTGAACTGCTTGGCTGTCCAGGCAGTAGGGTTACTTTTTGTTCGTCAAACCGCCAGCGCTGCGCCACGCCAAAACTAGCCAACTGCGCGCCTGAATCCGGATTGAGAAAACGCGTCGTTAGCCCAAGGGTCAGGAGGTTGTTGTCTGAAATTTTGTCATGACCGATAAATGCATTTTCTGTAAAGACCGAAGTTAAGTTCAGGTCGGTGGCAGCCGTATCGTAATTGGGCAGCAAGCTTTGGTCGACATAGGGCGTATACACATAGAAAGCCCTGGGTTCTAGAGTTTGTAAATACTTGACACCAAAAAATTCGGCATTGCGCTCAAAGGTCAGGCCGCTGTCAACGCTAAAGGTGCTCACAACGCTGTTCGCCGATTGCCTGTTGTTGACTACAGAATCAAATTGGTAGGTTGCCGCATGGGCCTGCACTTTGGGCGTGACGTAGAGCGCAGGCCAAATGAAAGGGTAGCTAAATTGTGCAAGCGAAAAGGCGCGCTGTGCATTGGGTTGACGTGTTGCCGAAATGTCGCCTTCAAAGCGGGTTAGGTCGGTGTCTATGGACCAATCCAAGCCAAAGACATTGGTTTGAGCGTAGCGCAGAGTCCATTGCGGTACACGGTCGTAGGGCGGAGTGACTTGGAGCCCTTGCCATTTTTGAATTTTTAACATGGACGACAAGTCGCCACGGCCCCAAGACGCGCTAAGGTCAGTTGGCAAGGTGCGCGGTGTTCCCCCTAGCGGCGCACCGCTGGTCAAGATAGGACTTGCACTGAAGTCGGACCAGTAATTGTTGTCGCTGACCCGATTTATATTGGCAGAAATGCCGATATTGCCAATCGGGCTTGGGACTTGCCCCGAATGTATCAAGCCGACCCCCCAGCGATCGCTGTCTCGAAGAAGATCATTTGGCATATAACTGAACTTGAAGTCACCCGAGTAAGAGGGCTCCAAGTAGCGCACCTGACCCTCGGTGTTAACGCCCCGGGTTGTCATGAAGTTAGGCGTCAGCGTCAGGTCGTAGTTGGGCGCAATATTGAGGTAGTACGGTGTCGACAATGTAATACCGCTTGCCGTATCTAAGCCAAACAAAGGCGGTAGGAACCCTGATTTGCGTTTTTCCGTGATGGGAAAGCTGAACGGAGGAACTGGGAACACTGGAACACCTTGGAACTCTAGATAGGCCCCTTGTGCAATGCCGATTTCCAGTTCGTTATCAATTTCTAATTGCGCCGCTGTTAACACCCACTCAGGAATCCATTGCGGGCCGGGCTTGCGGCGGCAAGTGGTGTAAGTCCCTTGTTTTGCCGTCATGTGCTTGCTATCGGCGAAATCGGCGCGGAGCGCTTCGCCATGGCCTTTATCAGGCCCCAAGGTATAAGTTATGTCCGTAAAAAATCCCTCAAAGCGCCCTACGTCAATATCCAGATAGCTTCCGGTGTAAACCCTTTCGTTGCGCTCAATCACCACCTTGCCGGTGGCGCGCAAACGATCGGTGCTTTGTTCGTAACGCAGGTGGTCCGCAGATATCGTCGTATCTGTCTTACGTAATTGCGCGTTGCCTTCAAGCTCGGTTTCCTCATTGGCATGCCCGCTCAGGGTATCGCCGACCAGGTAGACCCAATCCTTTTGAGGCGGATTATTCATAAGGCTGGGGCTGACCTGGCGCTCATCGACCTGGGGTGTTGCTTCCTGCGCGCCTGCCAGCATTGAAAAGACTAGCGTCAATGCCCCTACCCAAAGTGCGCGTTGTACGCGGTGTTTGGCGCTCTGCGATACAGCCACGGCGCGTGGTCTAAGCGGGGAGATAGGGCGAAAGAGGGGCAAGGGGGAAGATCAAAAAGGTGGACAATGGATTATCCATGAGCCCCAATAACCTACCGCGCCATCAAGACCCAAGCCCAAGGACCCCTATCGGGCCGCATGAGAGCATGCTGACTCAGCAAGCGCCCGCCCATGGCGCATTGGCCCATTGGCCGCCTTTGTATTGGGAGCATAGCGACCGAAAGCAAGCTTTTGACCGATGGATTGTTTCCCTGCAATCGCGCTTCGGCCTGCTACCAGACAGCTTGCGTCTGGCCTCGGCAGATGCCAGCTTCAGGCGCTATTTGCGCTTAGACAGTACGCATCGTGAATACGCGCCCAGCCTGATCGTGATGGATGCGCCGCCGGAAAAAGAAGACAGTGCGCCTTTTGTCAAAGTTGCAGGGTTGCTGCAAAAAGCGGGCATCCACTGCCCGCAGATCTTGGATTGGAACCAGGCTGACGGCTTTATGCTGCTCACGGACCTAGGTGATCACACCATGATGCAGCGCATCGATCCCGCCGCACCGCCGCCTTTAGACGTGTATTTACAGGCGGTGGATACCTTAATCGCCTTGCAAAAAGCCTCTCAGCCTGGCGTGTTGCCGCCGTACGACCATTCGCTGCTGCGCCGAGAATTAGATTTGTTCCCGCAGTGGTACATCACCCAGCACCGACAGTTGAGCTTGGACGCCGCCCAAAGCAAAGTTTTGGAACAGGCATTTGAAACCATCCTGGCCAACAACCTGTCTTGGCCCTCGGTGTATGTACATCGCGACTTTATGCCGCGCAACCTCATGGACTGTGGGCGCGCGCATCCTTTGGGTGTGCTGGACTTTCAGGACGCGGTGTACGGGCCAATCACTTATGACATCGCCAGCCTCATGCGCGATGCCTTTCTAAGCTGGGAAGAAGATTTTTGCCTAGATGTGACGATACGCTATTGGCAAAAAGCGCGAGCGGCCGGATTGCCCGTGGGCGATGACTTTGGCGAGTTTTACCGCGCAGTGGAGTGGATGGGTTTGCAGCGGCATATCAAAATTTCTGGCATCTTTGCCCGCCTTACTTTGCGCGATGGAAAGCCCAAATACCTAGCGGACACGCCGCGCTTTATCGGCTACATCCGCGCCACCTGCGCTCGCTACCGAGAGCTTAAGCCTTTGTTGCGCCTGGTTGAGCGTATTGAGGGCATAGAGCCGCCTCAGGCTTTTTCTTTTGGCCGCGTGTAGAAGCTTTTCTCCTCCCGCCTCCACAGCCCGTTTAGCGCCACGCATTCATGCCACGTTTCTTCTGCCCGTCCCCCTTGCAAACCGGCGCGGTGCTGGATCTGCCGCCCGGCCCGGCGCGCCACGTGCAGGTCTTGCGCATGCAGCCTGGTCAAACAATTACCTTGTTCAACCATGGCCCCGGCTGGGATCGGGGCCAGCCTGAGGCGCCGCCTTCGGGTGAATTTGAAGCCGAAATCCTGCTCATGGGCCGCAGTCAGGTGCAGGTGCGTATCGGTGTGCATAGCGCCCGGGAATGCGAAGCTGCCCGCAAGGTTTCCATCGCTATCGTCATGCCCGCCAATGAGCGTATGGATTGGCTGGTAGAAAAGGCGACCGAACTAGGTGTCGCTGCGATCTATCCGTTGACCAGCGAGCGCAGCGTGCTGCGCCTCACTGGGGAGCGTGCGGACAAAAAAATCACGCACTGGCAAGCGGTGGCCATTGCCGCCTGCGAGCAGTGTGGCGCTAACCGTGTGCCGCTTGTATACCCCGTGAAAAGCCTTCCTCATTTTTTGCGCGATGGCTTTCAGTCCTTCAGTAGCGGAGATGCTCCGGCACCTGCGCGGCTTTTGCTGTCCTTGCAATCGGGCGCGCTGCCATTACGTGCATGGCCAGGCATCGCCACTACACAGCCGCTTATTTGCTTGTCCGGCCCGGAGGGCGGGTTTAGCTCGGCCGAGGAAGCCTTGGCGCTGGAGGCGGGCTTTTTTGCCGTGTCGCTGGGCGCCCGTACTTTGCGCGCGGAGACAGCGGCATTGGCCGCGCTGGCGCTGTTGGC
>CAMDHL010000081.1 GCA_945898105.1 Comamonas sp. lk
GATGGACGGGAAGTAAGAAGCAGGCCCTTGGATCTTGGGTACGTTTGCCATGGTGCGCCTTAGCCGGGAATATTGGGCTCCACCAGGGTCGCTAGTTGCGCCAGCGATTCTTGCCAGCCCAGGTAGCACATTTCTAGCGGGATGGCCTCGGGAATGCCGCTTTGGGTGATGTTGATTTCTGTGCCGCAGATGACGGCTTGCAGCGTCACCGTTACTTCCAGCGTGCCGGGTAAATTCGGGTCTTCAAAGCGGTCGGTGTAGCGCAGGCGTTCGCCGGGCACCAGTTCCAGGTATTCGCCGCCAAAGGAATGCGCGCCGCCGGTGCTGAAGTTGTGAAAGGACATGCGAAATGTGCCGCCCACGCGCGCGTCCATGTGATGCACGGTGCAGCTAAAGCCATAGGGCGGTATCCATTTGGCCATGGCCGTGGGCTCGATGAAAGCGCGGTACACCTTGTCGGGCGCCGCGCGCAGGACGCGGTGCAGATGAACGCTGCGGTCAGTCACGATGCTCGGGGCCTAAAAAGGAATATCGTCGTCCATGTCGTCAAAGCCGCTGGCCGGGCGCACGGCGGGCGCGGTGCGGGCCGGGGCGGAGGCGGCGGGGCGCGCTGCCGGTGCGGCGCGGCGTTGGCCACCGTCGTCACCTTCGCCGGGACCGCCCATTCCTTCGCGGCCACCGAGCAGTTGCAGTTCAGTGGCGATGATGTCTACGGTATTCTTTTCGACGCCGGCCTGGTCGGTGTATTTGCCGTATTTCAGGCGACCTTCAATGTAGGCGGGGCGGCCTTTTTCAGGTATTCCCCGGCAATTTCGGCCAGGCGGTCGTAAAAGGTGACGCGGTGCCACTGGGTGTCTTCGATCGACTCACCGGTGTTTTTGTCTTTGCGGCGGCTGCTGGTGGCGATGCTGACATTGGCCACGGCCTGGCCGGAGGGCAAATAACGGATTTCGGGGTCGCGGCCGCAGTTGCCGACGAGGATGACTTTATTGACGGATGCCATGGGTTTTCTCCAAGATAGTCGGCCATTATCCCGCCTTTGAAAACCGCTGGCGATGCGGGAAAGTGCCTAGGCCCACACGGCGCGGCGCCCGCTACCGATGACGCCCCGGCAAAAAAGCCCAAAGACTGCAAAGTGTTGTACACGCCCAGAGCGCGGCCGCTCGTCCCTGGGCGAAGTAGAGGTTGTGGCGCATGAAAACCCGCGCTTGGCGATAATGCGCGGTTTGGCTTGGCGCACGCGTTTTGAACACTCCACACACTCCGATCAACTTGGCCGCCGAACTGGGCGAGGAGGCTGGCACCTATCTGGGGCGCAGTTTGCGCCAGCCCAGCATCAGCATTCGGGGGGCGCGTACCCACAATCTGAAGAACATCGATCTGGACATTCCGCGCAACCAGTTGGTGGTCATTACCGGCCTGTCTGGCTCTGGCAAGTCCAGCCTGGCTTTTGACACCTTGTACGCCGAAGGCCAGCGCCGCTATGTGGAAAGCCTGTCCACCTACGCGCGGCAGTTTTTGCAGCTCATGGACAAGCCCGATGTGGACATGATCGAGGGCCTGTCGCCCGCCATCTCCATCGAGCAAAAAGCCACCAGCCACAACCCGCGCTCCACCGTGGGCACGGTGACCGAAATCCACGACTACCTGCGCCTCTTGTTTGCACGCGCCGGTACGCCCTACTGCCCCGACCACGGCCAGCCGCTGCAAGCGCAAACCGTCAGCCAAATGGTCGATGCGGTGCTGGCCCTCCCGCAGGACACGCGGCTGATGATTTTGGCACCGGTGGCGCGTGAGAAAAAAGGCGAGTTTTTAGATGTGTTTGCGCACATGCAGGCGCAAGGCTATGTGCGCTTTCGCATTAATGGCGTGGTGTACGAAGCGCAGGATATTCCGGTGCTGAAGAAAAACGAAAAACACGATGTGGACGTCGTGGTGGACCGTCTGAAAGTGCGCCCCGAGTTGCAACAACGCCTGGCCGAAAGTTTTGAAGCAGCGCTGCGCCTGGCTGTAGGCCGCGCGATCGCGCTAGAGATGGACAGCAGCGCCGCTGATGGCAGCCTGGTCGAGCACCGCTTTAACGCCAAATTTGCCTGCCCACAGTGCAGCTACAGCATCAGCGAGCTGGAGCCTAGGTTGTTTTCCTTCAATTCACCCGTGGGTGCCTGCACCGCTTGCGACGGGCTGGGGCAGCAAGATATGTTTGATGTGACGCGGGTGGTGGCCTTCCCCTCGCTCAGTTTGGCCAGCGGTGCTATCAAAGGCTGGGATAGGCGCAACGGCTATTACTTTGCCATGCTGGAGAGTCTGGCGCGGCATTACAAATTTGACGTGGAAGCGCCATTTGAAGACCTGCCCGCGCAGGTGCAAGACGCGGTGCTGCATGGCTCGGGCGAGGAAGAGATTAAGTTCAGCTATGTGCTGGAGTCGGGCAATTCGCAAGGCCGCAAGGTGAACAAAAAGCACCCGTTTGAAGGCGTACTGCCCAATTTGCAACGGCGTTACCGCGAGACCGAATCGAGCCTGGTGCGCGAAGAGTTGGCGCGCTTACGCAGCACGCATCCGTGCAATGAATGCCAAGGCACGCGTTTGCGCGCCGAGGCACGCCATGTGAAGGTAGGCGAAGGCAGCCAGGCGCGGGCGATTTTTGAAATCAGCCAAAGTACTTTGCTGGAAGCGCAAAGTTACTTTGAAAGTCTGCAGCTGCGCGGCTCCAAGGGCGAGATTGCGTCTAAGGTGGTGCGCGAAATCGGGCTGCGCCTGAAGTTTTTGAACGACGTGGGACTGAGCTACCTCAGCCTCTCGCGCAGCGCCGAAACGCTGAGCGGCGGCGAGTCGCAGCGCATACGGCTGGCGAGCCAGATTGGCTCCGGTCTGACCGGCGTAATGTATGTGCTGGACGAACCCAGCATCGGCCTGCACCAGCGTGACAACGACCGTCTGATAAGCACCTTGCGCCATTTGCGCGACATCGGCAACAGCGTGCTGGTGGTGGAGCACGACGAAGACATGATGCGCGCCGCCGACTATGTGATCGACATGGGCCCTGGCGCCGGTTTGCACGGCGGGCAAGTGACGGCGCAGGGCAGCTTTGCGCAGGTGCGCGATAACCCCAACTCCTTGACCGGCAAATACCTGTCGGGCGCGCTGCAAATTGCCATCCCCACGCAAAGGCGCGCTTGGTTGCCTACGGTAGAAAGCGTCGCGTACCAGGCCAAAAACCCCTCGCGGTTCGCACCCAGCCCTGCCGCTGAACGGCGCGCAGAACGCGAGGCGCGCCACCGCGCTACGCTAGGGGAGTGGCAATCGCTGCGCGTGCTGGGCGCGCGCGGCAACAATTTGCAAAACGTGAGCGTGGCCTTTCCGGTGGGGCTCTTAACCTGCGTCACCGGCGTATCGGGCTCAGGCAAGTCCACGCTGGTAAATGACACCTTGTACGCCGCTGCCGCGCGCACCATCCACCGCGCGCACGAAGAACCGGCGCCGCACGACAGCATCGAAGGCATCGAGTATTTCGACAAAGTGATTAACGTGGACCAGTCGCCCATAGGCCGCACGCCACGCAGCAACCCGGCAACGTACACAGGCTTGTTCACCCCCATCCGCGAGTTGATGGCTGAAGTGCCCATGGCGCGCGAACGTGGCTACGGTGCCGGGCGCTTTAGCTTCAATGTGCCCGCGGGAAGTGGCGGCGGGCGCTGCGAAGCTTGCCAGGGTGACGGCATGGTGAAAGTGGAAATGCATTTCCTTCCCGATGTGTATGTGCCCTGCGACGTATGCGCGGGCCAGCGCTACAACCGCGAGACGCTGGAGGTGCTGTACAAGGGCAAAAACATCGCCCACATCCTGGACCTAACGGTGGATGCGGCGCTGGACTTTTTTCAGGCCGTGCCCACGCTTGCGCGCAAGCTGCAAACCCTGATGGACGTTGGGCTGAGCTATATCCGCTTGGGCCAATCGGCCACCACACTTTCAGGCGGCGAGGCGCAGCGCGTGAAGCTGGCACTCGAATTGTCCAAGCGCGACACGGGGCGTACGCTTTACATTCTGGACGAGCCCACCACCGGATTGCACTTTGCCGACATCGCCTTGTTGCTAAAGGTGTTGCACCAGTTACGCGATGCGGGCAACACGATTGTGGTGATCGAGCACAACCTAGACGTCATCAAGACCGCCGATTGGGTGATCGACATGGGCCCCGAAGGCGGCTCTGGCGGCGGCACCTTGGTGGCATCGGGCACGCCCGAAGACATCGCCGCCACGCCGGGCAGCTTTACCGGTACCTACTTGCAACGGGTCTTGCAACGGCACTGCTAAGGTAAGCGCTTTACGCTTGTAGGCCAGGCCACGCGGCATTGGCCCGCACCAGCTAGGCGCACGCTGGCACCGAGGCTTTAACTGGCAGTACAGAAACCTTTAAAAAGGTTCAAGTTGGCGCCTGCAACAAGTCGGTTGCCAAACACAAATCGGCCCAGGCTTTGGCCTTGTCCGCCGGTTGGCGCAGCAAAGCTTGGGGCGCGTAAGTCACAACCACCGGCACGCCCAGGTAGCGATATACCTTGCCGCGCTGACGGCCAAGGGGTAAGCGCGCATCTTCGGGATAGTCTTGAAGCAGCACCTGGTTTGCAAAGCGTCCCATGGCCAAAATCACCGCTGGCTGCACGAGTGCAATTTCGCGCTGCAAATAGGCGGCGCACTGGGCTAGTTCGGCGGCCTGCGGCACCCGACCCTGGGGCGGGCGGCATTTACTAACTTTGGTGACATAGGCCGCTTCTAAGCCCTGTGCCACCTCAGCCCGCGTAGCGCCCACGGCTTTGAGCATATTGGCCAACAGCATTCCGGCGTCCCCGGTAAATGCCTGGCCTGCGGCGTCTTCGTCTTCCTCAGGCGGGTCGCCCACCACCATCCAGCGGGCATGGCGTCCAGCCTGGGCGCTGAGCATGCTGTGGCTACGCCCGGCACACAAACCGCAAGCTTGGCAATCGGCAGCGGTGCGGGCCAAAGCGTCCCAGTCCATGTTGGCAATTTGGCTAAGGTCGTTGGCGCCATCACCGCGCTGCATCGTGGGCAGGTTGCCACTGCTCACGGCGCCGCTGGCGCTGCTTCCGATGCCGGTGTTCGTACTTTTACCGACAGTGGCTGCAGGCCCTTTAGGTCTCTGGGCAACGGGCATGCGTGATGCCGCGCTAGCCTGCGCCCCAAGGGCGTTCGGGGCAGTGCCCAAAACAACTTGTGGATTTGCCTGTTTGGCGGGCGCCACACTAGGCAAAGCGCTAGAGCCAGCTACTGCGAAATCCGTACCCGGCAGCCAGACGCGCACGCCCATCTCCAAAAGCATGGCGCGTTGGCGGGTGTCTAAAGAAAGCGGCATAGGCCCATTATCCAAGTTGCATGCGCATCACCAACGCATCCTCGCGCTGGCCGCGCCCGGCGGTGTAATAAGACTTGCGCTGCCCCACCACCTCAAAACCATGGCTCTGATAGACCTTGATAGCGCGGGCATTGCCCACCCGCACTTCTAACCACAAGATGCGCGCCGCTTCGCTGACGGCCCACAAGCGCGCGGCGTCGAGCATCAGGCGGCCCCAGCCCTGAAGCTGATAGTTTGGGTCTACGGTGATGTTGAGCAGATGCGCCTCTTGCACCCCGGGCATGACCACAAAGTAGCCCAGCAAGGTTTCACCACCGATTAGCAGGCGCGCGTGGTAACCGCTGTGCAAAACGTCATTGAAATTGGCGCGCGACCAGGGATGGGCATAGGCGCGCTGCTCCACTTCCATCACCCGCGCGAGGCTGGGCATGTCCATCGCCACTAAGCGCACCTCGGCGCGCTCCATCGCTTTAGGTCCCGGGTGTCTGCGCATGGGCTTTGGGATGGACAAGCGGCGCGACAGGCGGCACATCCTGGCTGAGGACTACGCCGGCTTTGTGGGCTTTCTCTAAGGCGCGCTCCCCCGTGGTTTTGGCGACTTTGTCGCGCACATACAGGGGCAAGGCCTGCTCAGGCGGTACGCAAGCGCCCGCCGCAATGAGCGCCGGAGCCAATTGCAAAATCGCCATAGCCTGAGGCAACGCATCGCAGCACATTAAATCGGCTGGTGCAGCCAGGCGTTCGCCATAGCTGGCAAATACGTTACCCGCCCAAGCGCGCCAGGGCTTTGCGGCTTGCACAGATTGCGCCCACACGGCCACTTGCTCGGGCACCACAAGACAAGGCGCTTGCAGCGTAGACCAAACATCACCGTCAAATGCATAAGTAGCAGCGTAGACCTCGTCCATGCGGGCATCGAGCAAAGCGCTCACACAGCCTTGGGTGGCCTTTGGCGCATGGGCCGCGCGGGCGCTTTGTGCCAACGCCAGCAAAGAGGGCACCGGCAGGACCGGCACGCCCGCGCCATACGCCAGGCCCTGGGCTACCGAGCAGGCCGCACGCAAACCTGTAAATGAACCGGGGCCGCTGCCAAAGCAAATAGCGTCCAGATCCTGCAAACGCAGGTCGGCCTGGCGCAGCAAGTCCATGATGGCGGCTATGAGACTGCCCGAGGCAGCCGCGCCACCCGCCCCCTGGTACTCCCAGTACTGCGGCCCTGCCGGGGTCCTGCGCATCACAGCGACGCTCAAGGCGTCGGTGCTGGTGTCAAAGGCCAATAGATGCATGGTTACTAAGTGGTTCAGGGCTTTTCAGGGGCCACATCCGGCACCAGTACCGGCGCCGCCGCTGCGGGTGACTGGGCCACTTTACGCACACCAAACACGATGCCGCCGCTGACCAGGGCTAGACCGGCCAGCACGTTCCAGGGCAGCGGTTCGCCCAAAAACAATGCGGCGCATAAAGCAGAGAGGCCGGGTACCACGGCGGTAATCATGGTCGAACGCACTGGGCCGTAGTACTGAATCATTTTGGTAAAGCCGATGCCCGAGATCACCACCGAACCCACACCCTGAAAGCCCATCTGAAACAGGATTTCACGCCAGGGTGCATGCAGGACCTGCCCGGGCAACCACCCCATCAAACAGCCCAAGGTATAGGCCGGCACATACATCACAAACGCAAACGAGGTAATGCCTATGGTGGCCTGCACCGCATCCAAGGCAAAGCGGCGCACCAGTACGCTGTACGTGGACCAGCACATCGCCGCCAGCACAAACAAAACATCGCCGCGCCAGACGCCACTACCGTCAAACGCATTCAACAGGCTGGCGCCGCCAACCAGGGCGTCGCCGCAAACGATCAAACCCAGGCCCAGGGCACGGCCCCAGCTTATGCGCTCACCCAATAACAGCAGCGCGAGTAAAGTCGTCCACAAGGGCAAGCTGCCGGGCAACAACACCGAAGCATGTGCCGCCGGTGCGAACACGAAACCGCTATAGGCGAGCGTGGCGTAGAGCAGACCGCCAAACAAACCGATGCGCCACGTAATGGCCCAAGGCAAGGGCGAGACGCCGCCCAGCGAACCGCGTCCCGGCGCGAGGGGGTCCGCCTGCTGGCGGGCCGCACGCGTCATCCACCAACCCCAGGGAAGCAAGACCAGCGCCGCGCCCCAGAGGCGGACATAAACCACATCCAAGGGCAAGAGCGTACCGCCGCGCGCGGGGTCGGCAGTGGCGCGGGCGATGACGATAAAAGCCGTCCAGATGGACACCGTTACCACTGCAGCGATGCGGCCTAGTGCGGAGGGAGACAGGCCAACAGGCGATGCGGCGGGGGCAGAAGAAGTCATCGCGTCGATTATCGGGGCTGGGGCTTAGAGCTGGCATCGGGTGAAATCTGGTTTTGGTGGGAGGTTTGCCTTGTGGGACTGTTGTTTGTCCCCCGCTTCCCCCCCGCCCCTTCACCCCCGCCGGGGTGAAGGGGAGCTGGAATAGCCAATTTGGTTTTTTGCGCTGGATAGGGGATTCGGTGCCAACGGCTGCGGTGCGAATTTGAGGGCCAGCATTGGGGAATGGGGCAGTCGTAGTAAATGGCGTGTGGTTTGGGCGAAGCCGTTTGCTGGGCTGGTTTCGGCGCTGCCATTGGTGCGCGTGACAGCGCAGTCAATAGATTGAATCTTGGCGCGGGAGCTGCTGCGGCGCAGCACTCGCGGCGCGCACGCACGCGCGTGCAATGTGAGCGCCAGCGAACGGGCACACGCTCCCCGTGGGCCATTAGGCTGTGCTGAACAACGCAGCGGCGCACGGATCAGGGCGGGCGCTTGTCTGAGCGTACGAGTTTGCGCACGACCCCGGGCGGCGCGAGTAGCGCAAGGTAGCCCGCAGGGCCACGGCCTTTGGCTCGCCTTTCTTTTACTTACTTTTCTTTGGCGAAGCAAAGAAAAGTGAGGCCCGCGGCAGGCAGCAAGCCGACCAGCAGGCCGAAACCTGACGTTCAAAACCCAGTAACGCAATACTTAGGAATCGCTGGCTTCGTTCAAAACCAACGGCTTTTGGCGCCAAGCCAACACCGCCCCCAGCCACAAAGCCAAAGCCGATACCAAAAGACCACGCGCCAGGCCCCCCTCACCATCAGCAATCCAGCCCACCATCGTCGGTCCGGCAATCTGGCCG
>CAMDHL010000082.1 GCA_945898105.1 Comamonas sp. lk
AAGGATGGGCGCCGCCTAGCCCATCGATCTGACGGGCGTCCGGCGAACCCATAGCGGCTAGCAGTACACGGTCTCGAAGTGCCGGATCGGCGGGCAAGTCGGATGCCTTAAAAAACGGGCCCTTGGACGTGCCGCCGCGCATCAACATACAAGGAATTGCGGTTTGGGAAGGCATGGCGCGGAAGGAGTAGTTAGTCGCTGGGCTGGGGGCTGGGTAAATACAACCGCTATTTACAAACTTAATTTACAAACTCTATTTTGCGCGTGGCGTCGCTTCCCTATAAGTGGGCAGCACATCTAACAGATATAGCAAAATAGAATATCTCGATTTCGGCCATAACATAAACCACCATCGGACAGTGCATGGACCTTAAACAATTGGATTACTTTGTGCGCGTGGCCGAGTTAGGCAGCTTCACCCGCGCCGCCCAGGCCCTGGACATCGCGCAGCCGGCCTTGAGCCGCCAAATCCGCCTTCTGGAATTGGAACTACAGCAAACCCTGTTGGTGCGAAACGGGCGTGGCGCCCTGCCGACCGAAGCGGGCAAGTTGCTGCTGGACCATAGCCGCGGCTTGCTGCACCAGGTCGCCCGTATTCGAGAAGACATGGCACGCGCACGCGGGGCCTTGGCCGGCCGAGTGGCCCTGGGTCTGCCGCCCAGCGTGGCCCGCGTACTGACGGTGCCGCTAATGCGCGCCTTCCGCCAGGAAATGCCTCAGGCCCAACTGTCGATCAGCGAGGCCTTGTCAGCCAGCATGCAAGAAGGACTGCTGAGCGGCCGCTTGGACCTGGCCGTGCTCTATGAAAACGCCAATCCGCAGGGACTGGAAATCAGCCACCTGCTGGACGAGGCCCTGGTTTTGGTGCAGCTACGACCACTCTCGCCCCAAGGTTCATCTAATCGCGTCGTTCGTGGTGCGATAGCGATGCACGAAGTGGCGCAATTGCCGCTGGTCATCCCAAGTCGTCCCAATGCCATCCGAATGCACGTGGAGTCAGAAATGGCGCGTATGGGCTGCAAGCCGGTGGTAGCGCTTGAAATTGATGGCATTTCCGCCATTCTGGATCTGGTGCAGGACCAAGCGGGCAGCGCCATACTGCCGCGCAATGCGGTGGTGCGCTCGCTGCGGCCTAAAGCCTTTATCACTAGAGCCATTGTTGCGGCCGACGGCAAACCACTGGCCATACGCATGAACCTGGCCTGTAGCGCCCTGCGACCCTCGACGCTGACCCAGCAAGCCACTATGGCCTTGCTGCGGCGCACAGCGCTAGTGCTGCTATGAAACTGGGCCTAAGTTCAAAGTGGCGGTGCCACTAGCGCAGGGGTTCAGCTGCGCGTCAATACCTCAGGGTTGAGTGGCGTCACCGCTTTGCCCTGCGTGAGGTAGCCGATCAAATTGTCCACCGCCAAATCCGCCATAGCCTGGCGGGTGCCCGGTGTGGCACTGGCAATATGCGGCGTCAATACGACATTGGGCACGGTCAGCAAGTCCGGGTGGACCTTGGGCTCGCCTTCGTAGACGTCCAGACCCGCCGCCGCGATAGTGCGGTCGCGTAATGCCTGCGCCAGAGCGGCGTCATCGACGATGCCTCCGCGCGCCAGATTTATCAAGGTAGCCGTGGGCTTCATGGACGCCAGTTCGGCAGCGCCTATGGTGTGGTGCGACGCGGCGCTGTAAGGTACTACCAGCATGACATGGTCCGCACTTTGCAGCAATTCTTGCTTACCCACATAACGCGCTTTGCAGGCCTCTTCGGTGGCCGCGTCCAGGCGGCTGCGGTTGTGATAAGTCACTTGCATGCCAAAGCCCAATGCGGCCCGGCGGGCAATCGCCTGGCCGATACGGCCCATACCAATAATGCCCAACGTACTGCCGTGCACTTCGGCGCCGGAGAACATGTCGTAGCTCCAGCGCGTCCACAATCCGGCGCGCAAAAAATGCTCGCTTTCAGTCACGCGCCTAGCGGTCGCCAGCAAAAGCGCAAAGCCAAAATCCGCCGTGGTTTCAGTCAGCACATCGGGTGCATTGGTGCCAAGCACACCGGCGGCTGTCATGGCGGGCAAGTCAAAGTTGTTGTAACCGACCGTCATATTGGCGCAGATTTTCAGATCCGGGCATTGGGCCAATAGCTCGGCGTCAATCCGCTCGGTACCTGTGGCAAACGCACCCACCTTGCCTTGCATGCGGCGCAGCAACTCGGCACGGTCCCAGAGCACGTCGTCCGGGTTGGACTCGACTTCGAAATGGGCAGACAGGCGATCAATCACACTTTGAAAAATTGCGCGGGTGACCAAAATACGGGGCTTGGAAGTGGACATAGTGATAGTTCAGAGGGGTTGCGTTACAGACTGAAAGGTATGAAGGATTTTGGCTGAAGTCTTAGGGCGGCGTAGTCCGGCCCCAAAGACGACTTAATCGAGCCAGCGCGTAAATTCGGCGACCGGCACGCGTGGGGTTACAAACCCATTGACCGGTGCGTCGACGTCGGCATAGCCCAGCGCCATGCCACAGACCAGCATTTCACCCTCGCCCGCACCGATGTGCGGCATGATGATTTTGGCAAATCCATTCCACGCGGCTTGCGGACAGGTATGCAGACCCCGCCCGCGTGCGGCGACCATGATGTTTTGCATAAAGGCGCCATAGTCCATTAGCGATCCGCGTCCCATCACCCGGTCGATGGTGAACATTAGCCCAACGGGCGCATCAAAAAACCGGTAATTGCGCTGGTGCTGGGCGTGCATTTTGTCCTTATCGCCTTTGCCAATTCCGAGCAGGCCGTACAAGCCCCAGCCATTTTCTCGGCGGCGGTCTATGTAAGGGCTGACCCATTTTTCCGGGTAGTAGTCATATTCCTCGCGGTAGCTTTGAGCCAATGATGGGTCAATGCGCATGGCATCGTGGGCAGCGCAAACCTTGTCCACCAAACTATCGCGGCTAGCGCCTTGCAGCACATAAACACGCCAGGGTTGGCAATTGGTGCCCGAGGGCGCCCGACTTGCGAGGTCCAAAATCGCCTCTATTTCGGCATGCGGCACCGCCTGTGGCGTAAATGCCCGCACCGACATGCGGCTGCGAATCGCCGCGTCAACCGCCTCTGTATCACTCAAATGCTGCATTGCACTAACTCCACTCTTTAATAAAGGTGTCCCATGCGCGGGGGATGGGGGAAACGCTTATGGGCCGCTATGGGAGCCCGGATTGCAAGGGGCCCAGGGCCTGCACCAGACTCAATGGTAGCGGCGCAGGATTTCGATGCTCGGCATCCACATAGACATGGACAAAATGGCCCTGTGCCGCGGGCAACGCTTGGTCGGCTGCGAACACACCTAGCTCATAGCGCACACTGCTGCGACCACAGTGCGCCACCCGCAGGCCAACGTCCACGGACTGCGGGAAAGCCAGCGGCGAAAAATAATTGCATTGGGTCTCTACGACCAACCCGATGACCTCACCGCCATGGATGTCCAGGGCGCCCTGCTCTATGAGATAGGCGTTAACAGCGGTATCAAACCAAGCGTAATAGACCACATTGTTCACATGCCCATAGGCATCGTTGTCGGCCCAGCGGGTGGTAACGCTGCGCCAGGCGCGGTAGGCGCTGCGCGGGGCCGGTTCAGGTTTGGACATAGAAGGTGAGAAAAGTTTAAAAACGCCTGCGCCACGGGCCCCAGGGAGCAAATTTTGCCAGTTGGGCCCCATTTTGTCACCGCTTCGAGGGCCAGCTGCCCTGGGATGCAAGGGCTCCGAACCCGGTTTTTGAGAGGGAAAAGGTCCCGCGGATTGCCCCAAATCAAAAAATTTGTGAGTTTTTTGCTGCATTGCAACAAAAATGTCTTGTAAGACTGGCTTTCATCCCTATAATTCATTCATGCTGCACTGCAACATAGCCAACAAAGGCCAGGTTTCGGCGCAGATAGTGTTTCTAAACCTGGTCTTTTATTAATTTAACTTTGGAGTATTTTCATGCTAACCGTAGAACAAGTAGTCGCTTCCCACAAATCCAACCTCGAAACTCTGTTTGGTCTGACCAGCAAAGCGTTCGAAGGCGTTGAGAAACTGGTTGAACTGAACCTGGCCGCTTCTAAAGCTGCTCTGTCTGACGCTTCTGCCCACACCCAAACCCTCATGAGCGTCAAAGATGCCCAGGAATTGATGGCTCTGCAATCTGGCCTGCTGCAACCCTTGGCCGAAAAGACCGCTGCTTACAGCCGCCACCTGTATGACATCGCCAGCGGTGCCGGTGCCGAGTTCACCAAGACCATGGAAGCCCAAGCTGCAGAAGCCCAGCAAAAAGTGGCCGCTTTGGTCGACAGCGCTGCCAAAAATGCACCCGCAGGCTCCGAGTCCGCAGTTGCCATGATGAAAAGCACGGTTGCCGCTGCCCACAATGCACTGGAATCGGTTCAAAAAGCTGTCAAGCAAGCCACTGACGTGGCAGAAGCCAACTTCAACGCCATGGCAGCGACAGCTACCACGGCTACCAAGCAAGCTACTGCGTCCAGCAAAAAGCGTTAATTTGTCAGACGGCAGCAAGTTTCTTTTGGCTTCTGCCGCGAACCAAGGGAAAACCCTGATACAGTAGATTCATCGGAAGCGAACGCTTTCTGTCGATTGTCTCCTCGGATCCTTTCGAAACCTCTGGTTCAGGGATCCCTTCAAGGCCTCGTTGCAAAACGAGGCCTTATGTTTGGAACTACTGAAGCGAGGAATGGCGCTTTAGCCCGCGCCCACCCGGCAAAAAGAGGCTTTATTCGGGCTACCTAAGCGGCCCTTCCCTCCGGCCCACCCCCGTTATTCCCAAGCGCCGGGCCTGTGCGGATTGATCAACTGGCCACCATCAAGCCATAGCAGCAAGTTCGGTGCTCAAGCGCATGCGCTTTAGTCGGTTGGCAAACCGACGCCTTAACGAGACTTAGCCTCTATAGCAGCGCGCAACTGAGGCAATGCAGCCAGCATGGCTTTGCGGCCCGCTTCGATGGAGCGCTTGCGCGACCCGAAATCCGCGCTGGAGACGCCCAGCAACTGGGGCCGGATCACTACATCTGCGCCTTGTAGCTCCAAGCTGTTTATGCTTTTACCCATGATGGTGAAAGTTTGCAAGAGAATCTCGAGCGTGCCGCTGGCAGAGGCGGCTTCCGGCGGGCTGGAGATGTCCACCGCGATGATGAGCTCGGCACCCATTTTTTTAGCGGCCCGTACCGGTACGGGTGAAACCAGTCCACCATCCACATACTCACGGGAACCTATTTTTACCGGTTGAAAAACGGCCGGGACAGCACTGGAAGCACGCACCGCCGTGCCGGTATCGCCACGCTGGAAAACGATGTCATTGCCACTGTTCAGATCGGTGGCCACAATGCCCAGCGGCATTGGCAAGGCTTCGATTTGCTTTTGCCCCACTTGCACGTTCACATACTTTGCCAGTGCTTCGCCACGTAAGGCGCCGCGTGACAAGACCTGCAGCGTCCAATCAGCGATGGTGGCTTCTTCCATACTTTCTGCGATGTGCTGCAACTGCGCACCATTTTTACCGCTGGCATATAGCGCCGCCACGAGGCTGCCTGCCGAGGTACCTGTAACCAACGCGGGCCGGATGCCCGCTTCTTCTAGCACCTGAATGACGCCCACATGGGCAAAACCGCGTGCTGCGCCACCGCCCAACGCAAGCCCAATGCGCGGCGGCACTTTGATCGAAGGGCTTGGCGCAGGCGCTTCGGGCGGGACCTCTAGAACCGGGGCTTTGATAGGCGGTGGCGTGACTTGTGCAGGTACTTCGTCAGAAGCTGGCTTGTTTGCCAGTGCATTAGAGCCAATTTGCTCTGGTACAACGGACTTTTCAGGCGGCGATACTTGCACGACTCGTTCTGCCATAGGCACTTTGCTAGGAGGCGCCGAGGCGCAGGCACCAAGCAACAACACCACTCCGACAATCCAGCCGGTTTGCAAACTACGATTCATGTACGCCCTATCCCTGTGTGACAATGAAAAAACGCATTGTGCAGGAGAAAGGAACACCCAATGGCACGTCCGGCTCCCTGGGCAACGAAAGTCGTCGCACTAATTCAAGCGGGAAATAAATCCGCTGCACTGGCGCAAATCAAAGTTGCACCTTCCGTGCGTGACGTGCAGGCACTGCGCACGCTGGTGATGAAACATGCGCAATGGAAAACAGACAAGCTGCTGTTGGAGGCGGTGGACGACCAAATCGCCAGCTTGTCGCATCCCCGCTTACACCGCTCGCCCTAGATAAATTACCAAGCCGGACGGGCCATGTAAATTCAGAGGACCCAACCGGTTGGCGGCGATCAGGAGACGGATGGTTTCTTGTGTTTGCCAGACTTGTGCTTTTTAGCACTGACTTTGTGGGCGTGTTTTTTTTGCAGATTTCTTGTGCGGCTTGATAGTGGACTCTGTACCGGCTGGCGTCAAAGTCGGTTCAGTTCGGGCAAGTGCCATCGTGGCACCAAAAGCGACGATTAGTCCGACTGCAAACGATTGCAATGTCATCGTTTGTATACCTGAAAGCAGATTTCGATCAGCAGGATCGAGTTAAGTAAACGCTAGTACGGCCATACTGAATCCTCTTTTCACGGAGGGTCATGAGCGTAAAAAAAGTAAACGCGTCGCTTTTGGAATTCTTAGGGTAATGCCATCAAAGCACGCTGGTATCTCGAAGATTGCAGCATGCTGGGCCAATCCAAAGGCGCTGTCTTGGGTAAGAGCGAAACGCGCCGCGCGTGGCTTTCTGGCTCGGGCTGAACCAAGCCGGCTTCGCACGCTTGCTTTAGCTCCGCCAAAACCGTATCCAAAGGTGAATCTCCAGGCTTGCCGATCAGAGACTGGTTGCAAAGCAACGCCATATCGCAACCTGCCTGCAAGGCGGCAAGCACCGCTTGCGAAGCGCTAATTTCATGGCCTTGGACCTGGCGCGCACCGGCCATAGATAGGTCATCGCTGAATATTGCGCCGCTAAAGCCCAAGCTTTGTCGCAACACCTTTTGCAACCAGATGGACGAAAAGCCCGCAGGCAGGCTGTCGACCTTCGGATACACCACATGCGCTGGCATCACAGCCTGTAAGACCAGATCCAGCGAGGCATAAGGCGCGGCATCTTTCGCCAGAATGCTGCGCAAACTGCGCTTGTCCACCGGCACTGCTAGATGCGAATCGGCACGCGCAAAGCCGTGTCCGGGAAAGTGCTTTGCGCAATGGGCCAGGCCAGCTTGTGCCATGCCTTGTATCAGGCTTTGGGCCAGCAGGCTGACAATGCGTGCGTCATCGGAAAAAGCGCGGTTACCAATTACGCCACTGGCACCGTAATCCAGATCCAAGACCGGGGCAAAGCTCATGTCCACGCCGCAAGCACGCAATTGCATGCCCATCACATAGCCACAGGCCAGCGCGGCGCGGGTCGACGCCAGGGGTCCTGCCTTGCGGCCCGCACGCGAGGTAGCCACAAACATGTCGCCCAATACGCGCATAGGTGGAAGATGCACAAAGCCGTCGTTGCGAAAGCGTTGCACCCGGCCACCCTCGTGGTCGACCGCAATCAGCAAATCTGGACGCAAGCGTTTGATGCTGGCGCACAGTTGCGTCAATTGCGCCCGATTTTCCCAATTGCGCCCGAATAAAATCATGCCGCCGACCAGTGGGTGGCGTAGACGCTGTTTGTCGACTGCCTGCAGGCGGGTGCCGGCAATGTCAATCATTAAGGGGGCGTGCTGCTGCACCGTTTTCATGCCGGCAGCCTTAAGTCGCGTTAGGCCGTGCATCTCCGGCGGGTGTGGCGGATCTGGCGGGTTTGGCGGGTGTGGCGGCATCTTCGAACTGCGCGGGCAAGGTCTCCTGCGCGCCGCCGCGTGACTCGACCACGCAAAAACTCACGGCGTAGTCGGTTTCATCACTCAAGCTGATTTGCGCCTGCAAGCCGCGTGCATCAAACCAATCTTTTAAAGCACCGTGCAAAACAACTACTGGCGCACCACTGGGAAGCTTGGCGATTTCGCAGGAGCGCCAGGTCATGGGCATGCGCATGCCCAACCCGACCGCCTTGCTGAAAGCTTCTTTGGCGCTAAAACGGGTGGCCAGATACCGCACGCCGCGCTCGGGCCAACGGCTGCTACGGGCCTGCCAGGTCGCTAGTTCGCCGGGCGCCAGCACTTTGGCGGCAAAGCGCTCGCCATGGCGCTCCAGGCTGGCGCGGATGCGACGCACATCGCAAATATCCGTGCCTATGCCGAAAATCATGGGCGCAAACACGTCAAATAGGCTATGACAGCGCCCCCGTAGCCGCGCTCCAAAGCATCACCAATCAGCGCATGCCCTATAGACACTTCTTGCACACCAGGCACCGCACTAATGAACGCGGCCAAGTTATCAAGATTAAGGTCGTGCCCGGCATTGATACCCAAGCCCGCCGCGGTGGCCGCTTGCGCTGCCCTGGCAAAACGCTCCA
>CAMDHL010000083.1 GCA_945898105.1 Comamonas sp. lk
CAGACCTACAAAGTGTTGAACGTAGTTAACGGTCAGTTGCAGGAAAAAGAAGTGCCGATGCTGAACGCGCTAAACGAAGTGTTGCGCGACGACTTCATCAAAGACTCGGTGGGCGGTGTCGATCGCTGGAACCGCGTCATAGAGAAAGCTGGTTTGCCGCATCGCCTAAGCGTGCCGCATAAAGCGTTTCACCGGAACATTGGCGCTTTGTCCGGCGCCAAAGTGTCGCCCGACGGCCGCGTGCTGTCCGAGCAGGAGTGGAGCGCCAAAGTTGCCGAGTGGTTGCCCACCGCGGAAGATCGTGCCTTTGTGCAAAGCCTGATGGGCCGTGTGGTCGAGCCGGGTAAGTTCGCCAACTGGATCGCACCACCTGCCATCGGCATCAACCGGCAGCCGGTGGATTTTGAATACGTTCGGTTTAATTAATTGCCGCGTTCGGCTGAATCCGCTTGGTGGCAGCGAACTGAAGATGGTTGGCGTGTAGGTTTTGCTTTGTTGCTGAACCCGCGCGGCGGCAGCGGTAGGCAGGGTTCCTCATGACGCGAGCGAAAAATCGTCACCCCGCCTACCGCTACCACCACGCTGCGAACGAGCTTGTCGGTGAGCCTACAGATTCGGATTGCCATTTCAGTCGACGAAAGTTCTGGCGGTTAGAACTTTCGCAGTAACACCCTCAATATTCGTGCTCTCTATATTCAGCGTCCACACCAGCCCCTTCGCAGAGGCCATGCAGGTCGGGGCCGGGCGACGATTTTTCGCTTGCGTCATGAGGAGCCCGGCCCCGGCCTGTATGGCCTCGGGCTCAGAAAAACAGCACCGAAGTAATTGAAGACACAATCGCCACAACAACACCGCGACACCATGCCATGAGCACAGACACCGCCGAACTGCTACAGCAACATGTGATCGACCCCGAGGTCTGCATACGCTGCAACACCTGCGAAGCCACCTGCCCGGTGGGCGCAGTCACGCATGACAGCCGCAACTATGTGGTGGATGCGGATAAGTGCAACCACTGCATGGCCTGCGTCCCGCCCTGCCCCACAGGATCGATAGACCACTGGTTGCCGGTACTTCGCAGCAAGGCGTACACCTTACAAGAACAATTGTCTTGGGACGAATTGCCAGCGCCCCAAGAGCACATTGAAGCGCAATCGGTAGCTGACATTACCCAGGTGTCCGGCAGTACCGCTTTTGAGATGGCTAGCAGCTCGGTGCAAGCCTCCGCAAGTATCCAGGCTACGGCGCCAGCTACAGACAATTTGAGCGCCATGGGCGCCACCTTGCCACCTTGGTCCGCAGCGCACCCCTACACCAATTTGCACGGCCCCAAGTCGCCCACCACCGCCACCGTCGTCGGCAATATGCAGGTCAATGAAGCTGGCACCGACAACGAAACGCACCACATCGTGCTGGACTTTGGCAGCATGCCTTTTCCGGTGTTAGAGGGCCAATCAATTGGCATCGTTGCGCCGGGTGTGGATGCCAGCGGGAGACCGCATCATGCGCGCCAATATTCCATTGCCAGCCCACGCAACGGAGAGCGGCCCGGCTATAACAACTTGTCGCTCACGGTCAAGCGCGTGGTACAGGACCACCAAGGCCAAGCGGTCAAGGGCGTGGCGTCTAATTATTTGTGCGATCTGAAAACTGGCGACGCCGTGCAAGTCATCGGCCCATTTGGCAGCAGCTTTTTGATGCCCAATCATCCCGGCAGCCATATCGTGATGATTTGCACCGGCACCGGCAGCGCGCCCATGCGTGCCATGACTGAATGGCGCCGCCGCTTGCGGGCCAGTGGTAAGTTTGAAGGCGGCAAGCTCATGCTCTTCTTCGGCGCGCGCACCCAGCAGGAATTGCCGTATTTCGGGCCGTTGCAAAAGCTTCCGCAGGATTTCATAGACATTCACTTTGCGTTTTCGCGTACGCCCGGCAAGCCTAAGCGCTATGTGCAGGACGTGATGCGCGAGGCCGCGCCGCAACTCGCAAGCTTGCTGCAAGATGCGCAGAGTCATTTCTATGTCTGCGGCCTCAAAAGCATGGAAGAAGGCGTGCTGCAAGCCTTGCGTGACATTGCGCTAGACGCGAATCTGGACTGGGCAACCATTGCCCAAGACTTGAAACAGCAAGGCCGCTTGCAGTTAGAGACGTACTGAGAGTTTGCCTCACCGCTGCATCGTGATACCCTGCGAGGGCTTCATCTCGTCACCGTCAGCCTTGTGACATTGACAAAACGCAGCCAACCCAGCGTACCCGGCCTGTTTTTGACCCCTGTGCCGATCAGTCTTGCAAACGGGGCATCAGCAAGGCGAGGGGTATGGGTTGCGCTGGGTGCGTGCTTTAGCTTCAAGGATCTTCATTTGGTGATACATCGGCACTTTTTGTTTCATGCGAACCCCTTTCCAATTTATCGATAGCCTGGGTTTTTTTAGCCCTGCGGTTGAAGGGAAAACACGGCGCATGGCCGAACTTTTTGCCTGGGTCGCGGTAGCTAATTGTTTGTTGGTGGCTTGTGTGCCCATGGCCCAGTACCCCTCATGGGTCGTGGGATTGGCTTGTGCATTACTTATGTCCATGGCCCTGTGCCTACGACTAACTCCTAACCCAGTTTGGTGCATCCATGCGATGTTGGGCATATTGATGGCCTTGATTTTTTACCTACTGGTTCATACGGGCGGGCTGGTATCGGCCATGACCGTGTGGTTGTCGATGTTGGCACTAATTCCATTTTTGCTGTTGCCTATCAAGCAAGCGTTTGTATGGCTGAGCCTACAAACCCTGTGTTTGGGCGCTGTTCTGTATCTGGGCCTTACAGGTTGGTCCATGGGATCGGCTGAGTCACCCGATATGGTGGTTTGGGCTTGGGTCAATAAAGTGCTTGCCGCAGCGACTTTGTTGGGGATTCTGGTGTACTTGGACCACGTTCAAGGTCGACAGCTCAAGGTTTTGCAGTTGCAAAGTGATGAATTGAAGCGCACCCACGAAGACTTGATGCGTGCGCAAAGCCATAAGGACGAGTTCATCGCCTCGGTAGGACACGAATTACGCACGCCTATGAACGCCATTTTGGGGCTCAACGGTGTGCTTAAAGACCATTTAGCCCAGAATCCAAAAGACTTGGAGCAGGCTGAGTTGATTCGCCAGTCCACCCAGCGCCTATTGACTTTGGTCAATGAAATATTGGATTTTTCACAATTGCAAGCCCGGCGCATGCGTCTGGGCAGCCAACCCTACGCCTTAGCCATGGGGGTGCAAGCACTGTTTGCCCGCTACGAAAGCAGGCCCCGTGAGGCGACTATCCAAATGGTTTGCAGCATCGACCCAAGCTTGCCGCAGTGGGTGATGCTGGACGCCAGGCGTTTTCACCAAGTGTTGGAGAGCCTACTGGACAACGCCATCAAATTCACCCGCACAGGTCGCATTGATTTGCGCTGCACGCCATGCGAGATGGGTTTGCGCGTAGAAGTGCAAGACACCGGTATCGGCATGACGCAAGCTCAAAAAGCGCGGGTCTTTGGGCGCTTTGAGAAGGCCAACTCAGACGAGTTCAATTTGCACGAAGGCACTGGCCTGGGATTATCAATTTGCGAACAGTTGGTGCAACTTCAAGGTGGGCGATTGGATGTGAGCAGCGATTTAGGGGTGGGCTCTACCTTTTGGCTAGAAGTGCCACTGTTGGTAGCGCTTGCCCCGAAGCTTGGCGTGCAAATCACATCGCCGTCAGACATCAGCAGTCATGCGGCATTGCGGTTTTTGATCGTGGACGATCACCCGGTGAACTTGCTGGTAGCCAAAAGCATGCTGCTGAAATTATGGCCGAATTCCACAGTGCACACTGTGAGCCAAGGGGTGCAGGCTTTAGCCTATTTGAGCGAGCAAACGGTCGATTTAGTGTTGGTAGATATGTTTATGCCTGACATAGACGGTCTGACCCTTACCAAGGCGATTCGTGCAATGCCTGGGTTCACCAACCACCTGCCGGTGCTTGGCATGACCGCTAGCAGCCAAACTTTGGACTGGCAGCGCTGCTTTGAAGCGGGCATGAACAATGTGGTGCTCAAGCCCATGGATTTACAAAAACTTCAGGAAGCAGTTGACATGTGTTTTTGGAGTAGCACCCGTGGACAAGCCAATGTGGAATGAGCTGCGCACCCATTGGCGCGCCGGCCAATGGACCTCTTTTTTCTTGGCCCTGACCCCGCCCAATTTACGTGCAGGTCGCTTGCCCTTTGTGTTTTTTTCGGGTGTAGTTTTAATAATCGTGATCAGCATGATGTGGCTGTTAACGCCCCATGTAGGCAGCTATGGGCCCCGCTTTTCCTTCATGGCATGCATCGCCTTGAGCTTGGGGTTTTTGAGCATAGGCGTGCCAACCCGGCGGGTTTTGGCCTTGATGGGTATTTACGCTACTTTGCACATCGGCTTGGTGGCCTATTTTGGGCAAGGTATATTTTCACCCGTCATCAATTGGTTTTACCTGATACCAATTTTGATGATCCACATCGATGGTCGCAAAGTGGGTTTGGTGTGGGGCGGCGTGTTGATCGGGAGTTTCTCCTTACTGTCATTTCTGACCCAAAGGGGCACCTTGCCGCAATGGACTCCGTTGAACCAGGGTCATGATGTTTATGCGTTTTTGGTTTATGCGGTGACTGCAAGCAGCTTGATTGCCATCACCTTGACCTACCAAGTGTTCAGTGCGAAGGCTATTGAGGCGCTGCGCACCAGCAATGAAGAGCTGGAGGCACGGCGCCAAGACTTGCAGAAAATTCTCGACATTCGGGATCGATTTATTTCATCAGTTAGCCATGAGTTGCGCACTCCTATGAACGCCATCATGGGGTTCAATGACTTGCTGTGTCACAACCAAGCAAGCAACGCCAAAGCCATGGAGGTTTTGGCGTTGACCCAGCGATCAGGTGAGCACTTACTCACCGTGATCAACGATGTGTTGGACTATTCGCAATTTCAGTCCGGCAAACTGACGGTCAACCCCCAGTCTTTTGAACTGCGCAGTAGCGTTGGCAACGCAGCAGACTTGTTTTCTCATCGCTTAAGCAGCATGAAACTAGCTTTCTCGCACAAAGTGGATGCCCAACTGCCGACCTGGATTTGGGCGGATCGACACCGTTTGATGCAGATTCTGGTGAATCTATTGGGCAACGCCATTAAATTTACACCTGAAGGCAGCGTCAGCTTGAAGGTCAAGGCCGATGGGCTAGATATTTTGTTTGAGGTGCAGGACACGGGCATTGGCATTTCAGAGGAAAAACTGAATATCGTGTTTGACCGTTTTTCGCAAGCGACCGACCAAACCCAAGACTTATATGGCGGCAACGGACTGGGATTGACGATTTCCAAGCGTCTAGTGGAACTGATGGGCGGCAGCATTGGGGTACGGAGTCAATTGGGACAAGGCAGTTGTTTTTGGTTCAGGTTGCCACTCATCGCGGGGCAAGCGCCCATCCAGACGCAGGTAGCTGAATCCAAGCAAGAGAACATGCGCCAATTGCCGTGGCGTTTTTTGGTGGTCGATGACCTGCGGATCAACCGTCTGCTGCTTCGCCAGATGCTGTTGCTGGAATGCCCCAATGCCCAAATTACAGAGGCGATTCACGGTTTAGAGGCGCTGCAAGCGATGCAAGGGGGAGTATTTGACTTGGTGTTCATGGACATGTTGATGCCTCAAATGGATGGCATCGAAGCCTGCCGACGCATTCGAGCAGACTTACCTGTACCTCGCTGCTACACGCCTGTGCTGGGCTTGACAGCCAATGTCAACACCAGCGACAAAGAACGGTTTTTGGAGGCAGGTGCCAACGCGTTTTTGCTCAAGCCAGTTGCCCGTAAAGACCTGATGCGGGTTACCCATGATCTGCTGTTGGGCAACAAGCATCGACCGATTGCTCTTGCGTGATGCGCGCAAGCAATGTTGTAATCAGGTAACGTTAAATGCATGCGGGTAGACAACGAAGAGGGCCAAAATTCGGCCCCCGATTCTGACGCCATCAAGGGAACTATGAGTTCGTGCTTTACCATTACATCTCGGCATAAGCAGGAATCTACTGAACAGCTATTGGCCATTGGTTGAAGCAGCGAGGCCGCTTAAATTTCAAGACGTATTTAGTCTTCCTTAACGGAACCCACATCATTTTTATTCAGCAGAGAAAAGTGCTAATCCCATGAACCCATTCCTAACCCCCGCAAAAGTCCTGGTCGTTGGCGCTGGCATCATGGGCGCGGGTATCGCGCAAGTGGCGGCCCAGGCTGGGCACAGCGTTTATCTGATGGACGCGCGCGAAGGCGCTGCGCGCCAAGCCTGTACCAAGCTACGCGAGAGCTTAGAGGCGCTACTTGCCAAAGGAAAATTCACTCAAACGCAGGTAGACGACATCCTGGCGCGTATCCAACCCGTGGATAGCTTGGTCGAAGCGACAGGCGTCGGTTTGGTGATTGAAGCCATCGTAGAAAACTTAGACGCCAAACGGGCCTTGTTTGCCGAGCTGGAAGCTTTGCTAAGCGCCGATTGTGTGCTGGCCAGCAACACCTCGTCTTTGTCGATTACCGCTATCGCTAAAGGCCTACGCATGCCTGAACGCGTAGTGGGCATGCATTTTTTCAACCCCGTGCCTGTGATGAAGTTGGTGGAAGTGGTCTCAGGCCTGCAAACCGCGCCAGGCGTGGCGCAGGCGATATTTGATCTGTCAAAAGCCTGGGGCAAAGTGCCGGTGCATGCACGCTCTACACCGGGCTTTATCGTCAACCGTATTGCCCGGCCTTTTTATGCCGAGGCGCTGGCGCTAATGCATGAACAGACCGCAAGGCCCGAACTAATCGATGCCTGCATGCGCGCCATCGGTTTTCGGATGGGGCCGTGCGAGTTGATGGATCTGATCGGCCATGACACTAATTTCGCTGTAACGCAAGCGGTGTATGCGGCCAACTTTTTTGACAAGCGTTACACGCCTTCGCTGGCGCAAAGCGCGTTGGTGGATGGTGGCATGCTGGGCCGCAAAAGTGGGCGCGGTATTTACGACTATGCGGCGGGCAGCAAGCCGCCATTAGTGGAGGCACCAACCCTACCCCTGCCCGCCATTGCGCATCTGCAATTGCACACCAGCGCGCAAGACGTACAGTCCCTGGCCGACTGGCAAACGCGCATGCAAGCAGTGGGCATTGCGGTGGACTTGGTGGCGAATAGCGAATGGATCGGCTTGCAAGTCGGAAACCTCCACATCCGCCAGACCGATGGCAGGCCCGCATCCGCCCTGAGCGCGCAAGTCGTTGTGTATGACTGGCATGTACCGCAAGGAGGTGCGCCGGTGCTGGCCTTTGCTGCGTCTAGCGGTGCAACCACTGACAACATCGCATTGGCGCAAGCGCTTCTGGGTGCGCTGGGTTTTGCGCCACAGCGCATAGCCGATCAACCCGGCCTGGTGGCTGCACGCACGCTGGCCATGCTGATAAATGAAGCCGCCGACGCAGTGCAACAAGGCGTGTGCGATCCGGCTGGCGCCGATGCCGCCATGAAGCTGGGCGTGAACTACCCCGCAGGCCCGTTTGAATGGTTGGCGCGCTGGGGCGCTCCGGCGGTAGTGCAAGTGCTGGAGGCGCTCGATACCCATTACCGTGGGGAGCGCTACCGCGTCAGCCCATGGCTGCGCCACACGGTGTGGCAAGCGCAACACGTCGCTTAGGCTACGGCGCGATTTCTAATTTTTCAAAACGAGACAAACCATGCAAGACGCCTTTATTTGTGATGCCATCCGCACCCCTTTTGGCCGCTACGGCGGCGCGCTGTCCGCGGTACGCACCGATGACTTGGCGGCCATCCCCATCCGCGCGCTTATGGACCGCAACCCGGGTGTCAAATGGGCGGCACTGGACGATGTGTTCTACGGCTGCGCCAACCAAGCCGGCGAAGACAACCGCAACGTAGCCCGGATGGGCGCTCTGCTGGCGGGCTTGCCGGTGGATGTACCCGGCGCCACCATCAACCGCTTGTGCGGCTCCAGCCTGGACGCGGTTGGCAGCGCGGCACGCGCGATCAAAAGCGGCGAAGCACAATTGATGATTGCTGGTGGCGTGGAGAGCATGAGCCGCGCGCCTTTTGTCATGCCCAAGATGGACAGCGCTTTTGGCCGCAACAACGCGGTTTACGACACCACCATCGGCTGGCGTTTTATCAACCCACTCATGAAACAAATGTATGGCGTGGACTCGATGCCCGAGACCGCTGAAAACGTGGCGCAACAATTTGGTATCGAACGCGAAGCCCAAGACCGTATGGCCCTGCGCTCGCAGGAAAACGCGGTGCGTGCTCAGGGCGCCGGGTACTTTGATTCCGAAATCACGCCCGTCACCATCGTTCAGAAAAAAGGCGATGCCTT
>CAMDHL010000084.1 GCA_945898105.1 Comamonas sp. lk
TGCTTTCCTGGCACAACCATATCCTGCAACCGGCCCTGCTCACCCTGCTGCTATGGGCGGCTCTGATGGTTTGGCTGGGGCCGCAAATTCTGCCGTTTCTGATCCTGGCGGCTTTCTGGTCCAACTTTCAGCTGACCTCAGCCAACTACGTTGAGCATTACGGCCTGCTGCGCCAGCAAAGCAATAATGGGCGCTACGAGACTTGCAAGCCCTACCATTCCTGGAACAGCAACCATATTTTTTCGAACTGGATTTTGTTCCAGCTGCAACGCCACTCGGACCACCATGCGCATCCGCTACGGCGCTACCAGTCACTGCGCCACTTCGAGGACCTGCCCACCCTGCCAAGCGGCTACTTTGGCATGTTTGTGGTCGCCTATATTCCACCCTTATGGTTTTGGATGATGGACAAGCGTCTGCTAGATCGCGTGGGGCGCAACACGAGCAACATTAACCTCGACCCGAAGCGCCGCGCAGCGCTGGTGGAGCGCTACGAGTTGGTTGAAGCGGCAGCGCCAGGCGCCTGAATTACATATTGCGCCGGTACTGGCCGCCCACTTCAAACAAGGCGTTAGTGATCTGACCGAGCGAGCAGACGCGCACCGCGTCCATCAGCACCTCAAACACATTGCCGTTGTCTATTACGGCCTGCTGCAAGCGCTTGAGCATGGCCGGTGCCTCTTCGGCATGCGCTGCGTGAAATGCCTGTAGGCGGGTTAATTGGCTTTCTTTTTCTTCCGGCGTGCTGCGCGCCAACTCAAGGGTTTCTAGCACTTGCTCGCCATGGGGATTGCGAAAGGTATTGACACCGATGATGGGCAGCTCGCCGGTGTGCTTGAGCATTTCGTAATGCATGGACTCGTCCTGAATCTTGCCGCGTTGGTAGCCGGTTTCCATCGCACCCAAGACGCCGCCGCGCTCGGAGATTTTTTCAAACTCAGCCAGTACCGCTTCTTCCAGTAGTTCTGTCAATTCCTCGATGATGAAAGCACCTTGAGAGGGGTTTTCGTTTTTCGCCAGCCCCCATTCGCGGTTGATGATCAGCTGTATCGCCATCGCGCGGCGCACACTGTCTTCGGTAGGCGTGGTGATGGCCTCGTCAAAGGCGTTGGTGTGCAGGCTATTGCAGTTATCGTAAATAGCGATCAGCGCCTGTAGCGTGGTGCGAATGTCGTTGAACTGGATTTCCTGCGCGTGAAGGCTACGGCCGCTAGTTTGGATGTGGTATTTCAGCTTTTGGCTACGCTCATTGGCACCATATTTTTCTTTCATTGCGACCGCCCAGATGCGACGTGCTACGCGGCCCATGACGGTGTACTCCGGGTCCATGCCGTTGCTAAAGAAGAAGGACAGATTGGGCGCAAAGTCATCAATATGCATACCGCGCGCAAGGTAGGCTTCCACAAAAGTAAAGCCATTGGAGAGCGTGAAGGCCAGCTGCGAAATCGGGTTAGCACCGGCCTCAGCAATGTGGTAACCGCTGATGGATACGCTGTAGAAATTGCGCACTTTGTGATCGACAAAATACTGCGCTACATCGCCCATAACCTTGAGTGAAAACTCGGTGGAGAAGATGCAAGTGTTCTGGCCCTGGTCTTCTTTTAGGATGTCGGCCTGTACCGTGCCGCGCACGTTTTGTTTGACCCAAGCGCGGATGTCGGCGGCTTCTTGCACATCCGGCTCGCGGCCCTTTTCGGCACGAAACTTATCCAGGTTTTGGTCGATGGCCGTGTTCATGAACATCGCCAATATGCTGGGCGCAGGCCCATTGATGGTCATAGACACGCTGGTGCTGGGGCTGCATAAATCAAAGCCACCGTACAGCACCTTCATGTCTTCCAGCGTGGCGATGCTGACGCCCGAGTTGCCGACTTTGCCGTAGATGTCGGGCCGCAAATCCGGGTCGTTGCCGTAGAGCGTGACCGAGTCAAACGCGGTGGACAGACGCTTGGCCGGCATGCCCTGACTGAGCAACTTGAAACGTGTGTTGGTACGGAAGGCATCGCCCTCGCCGGCAAACATGCGGGTAGGGTCTTCGCCTTCGCGCTTGAAGGTGAAAGTGCCAGCGGTATAGGGGTAGTGGCCAGGCACGTTGTCCAGCATCAGCCACTGCAAGATTTCGCCATGGTCCTGGTACTTGGGTAGCGCCACTTTGGGTATCACCGTTCCGCTAAGCGAGGTGGTGGTCAGGGCGGTACGCATCTCTTTGTCACGGACTTTGACCACCAGTTCGCTGCCCGCGTAATCTTGCTGCATTTGCGGCCACTGGGCCAGCAATGCGCGCGCGTCGGCTTGTTGCTGCACTTCGCGTTCACCGGCCAATGCCAGTGCGGCTTCGGCGGCGCGTGCTTTGACCGGGCGGTCTACTTGCAGCATGACCGCTGCGGCGCGCAGCTGCTGGATTTCACGCGCTAGCGCGGCCTGGGCGCGGGCACGCTTTTTGTAGCCGCGTACGGTGTCGCTGATTTCAGACAGATAGCGGGTGCGTGACGGCGGCACCACCGGAGTTTGGTTAGAGCTAAAACGCACATTCACACGCGGTAGCACGCCTTGCGCTGGGGTCTTCAAGCCCAGGGCCTGCAAGCGCAGCAACATCGCCTGGTAAAGCGCAGTCACGCCGTCGTCATTAAAGCGCGCAGCCATAGTGCCAAAAACTGGCATGGCCTCGAAGGGTTGGCCCCAGGCCTCTCGGTTGCGCTGAACTTGCTTGGACACATCACGCAGCGCGTCGCCTGCGCCTTTGCGGTCGAACTTGTTGATGGCGACAAATTCGGCAAAGTCCAGCATGTCGATTTTTTCGAGCTGGCTGGCAGCGCCAAACTCTGGCGTCATCACGTACAAAGGTACATCGACCAAAGGCACGATGGCGGCATCGCCCTGGCCAATGCCCGAGGTCTCCACCACAATCAGGTCAAAGCCTGCCGCCTTGCAAGCGGCAATCGCATCGGGCAGGGCCTGGCTGATTTCCGAGCCAAATTCACGCGTGGCCAGCGAGCGCATGAACACGCGCGGCGCATTCTCACCGGCGGCCCAAGGCGAAATCGCGTTCATGCGGATGCGGTCGCCCAGCAAGGCGCCGCCACTCTTGCGGCGCGAGGGGTCTATAGAGATAACCGCAATGCGCAAGCTATCGCCCAAATCCAGGCGGAAGCGGCGAATGAGTTCGTCGGTGAGCGAAGATTTACCCGCGCCACCGGTGCCGGTTATGCCGATGGTGGGCACCTTGGCTGCTACGGCTTGGCTGCGAACAGCTTGCAGCAGGTCGGGCGCCACTTTGCCGGCTTCGACGGCAGTCATCAGCTGCGCCAGCGCGCGCCAGGCGGCATCGCCGTGGCCTTGGATGGCTGCTAATTCTTTGGGCGCAAAGCTGCTCAGCTCGCGATCGCAGCGCATCACCATTTCACCGATCATGCCGGCCAAGCCCATTTTTTGTCCGTCTTCCGGGCTGTAAATGCGACTCACGCCATAGCTTTGCAGTTCGCGGATTTCGGCAGGAACAATCACCCCGCCGCCGCCGCCAAAGACCTGGATATGCGCGCCGCCCCGGCTTTTGAGCAAGTCCACCATGTACTTGAAGTACTCGACATGCCCGCCCTGGTAAGAGCTGATGGCAATGCCCTGCACGTCTTCCTGCAAAGCGGCGGTGACCACCTCTTCTACGCTGCGGTTGTGACCCAGGTGGATGACCTCGGTGCCCATGCCTTGCAGGATGCGGCGCATGATGTTGATGGCTGCGTCATGCCCGTCAAACAGGCTGGCGGCGGTCACAAAGCGCACTTTGTGCGTGGGCCGGTAATTGGCAAGCGCCTTGAATTCTGCGGATAAATCGGTCATGGTGAAACAGCCTTGGTGCGGGTGCGAAAGGGTTTGCCGGTGGCGGCATTGACGTTTACGTAAACGTCAACTGTAAACTATTCCCGGCGCTTGGCGATAATGCGCCCAAACTTTCCTCTGTTTATGACTTTTCTGGCGCTCGACATCGGCAACACCCGCCTCAAATGGGCCCAGTACCGCACAGCGCATCCCGGCGCAGCTCTGCTGGCCCAAGGGGCTGAGTTTTTAGAGAACATCGACAAATTGGCCGACGGCGCCTGGAGCCGCCTGCCGCCGCCAACGCACGTACTGGGCAGCGTGGTGGCCGGGGACGCCGTCAAGCGCCGCGTCGAACTGCAAATGGAGCTGTGGGATGTCACCCCCCAATGGGTAGTGGCCAGCGACAGCGAAGCGGGCGTACGCAACGGCTACGACCACCCCACCCGCCTGGGCGCGGACCGCTGGGTAGCCATCATCGGGGCCTACCACCGCATGCTGGCTCAGGGCGCGCCCCGGCCTATGGTGGTGGTGATGGTGGGCACTGCGGTCACCGTTGAAGCTGTATCGGCGGACGGGCGCTTTTTAGGCGGCATGATTATTCCGGGCCACGGCATCATGCTGCGCGCGCTGGAATCGGGCACCGCCGGTTTGCATGTACCCACGGGCGAGGTGCGCCCCTTCCCCACCAAGACCAGCGACGCACTCACCAGTGGCGGCACCTACGCCATTGCCGGAGCAGTCGAATGTATGGTGCAGCACGTGCGCAGCCACTGCGGCGGCGAACCCGTGTGCATCATGACCGGCGGCGCCGGCTGGAAGATGGCTCCGTCCATGACCCGACCGTTCGAGCTGGTGGATAACCTGATTTTTGACGGCCTGCTGCAAATGGCAGAGCGTCGCTTTGCGCCCACCTAGTCTTTGGGCGCCAACCAAGCCTGTGCCAAGCGTACCCAGTAGGTAGCGCCCAGGGGTAACAAGGCGTCGTTGAAGTCGTAACTGGGGTTGTGCAGCATGCAGGGGCCCGCCCCATGACCGAATTCACGATGGGCACCATCGCCATTGGCGATAAAGGCATAGCAGCCCGGCTTAGCCATCAGCATGTAAGAAAAATCCTCTGCTCCCATGGTCGGCTCTTGCACTTGCACCCGGTCTGCGCCCACGATAGAGGCCATGACTTTGCGCGCGAACAGGGCTTCGGCTTCGGAGTTGATGGTGGGCGGGTAATTGCGCGAAAACTCAAAGGTGCATTCGGCACCGAAAGCGGCCGCAGTGTGCTGGGCGATCTCGCGCATGCGTGCCTCAATTTTGTCCAGCACTTCCACGGTAAAGGTGCGCACCGTGCCCTCTAAAGTGCAGCTGTCGGGGATGACGTTGGTGGCCTCACCGGCATTGATCATGGTGACGGAAATCACCCCTGCTTCTATGGGTTTGATATTGCGGCTAATGATGGTCTGAAAGGCCTGCACCATTTGGCAGGCCACGGGCACCGGGTCTATGGTGTTGTGCGGAATCGCCGCATGGCCGCCTTTGCCGCGCACCACGATTTTGAATTCATTGCTCGATGCCATCACCGGGCCGGGGCTGACCGCAAACTGGCCCACATCGCCGCCGGGCCAGTTGTGCAGGCCAAACACCGCCTCTACCGGAAATTTTTCAAACAATCCGTCCTGGATCATCTCGCGCGCACCGCCGCCGCCTTCTTCTGCCGGTTGGAAGATGACATAAACGGTGCCATCAAAGTCACGGTGCTTAGCCAGGTGCTGGGCCGCAGCGAGCAGCATGGCGGTGTGGCCGTCGTGGCCGCACGCGTGCATCCGGCCGGCATGGCGGCTGGCGTGGGCAAAGGTATTAAATTCCTGCATAGGCAGTGCATCCATGTCAGCGCGCAAGCCGATAGCGCGCTTGGACGTACCCGCCTGGATGATGCCGACCACGCCCGTAGTGCCCATGCCCCTGTGAATCGGAATACCCCAAGCGCTCAGTTGGGTAGCAACCACATCAGCGGTGCGTTCTTCTTTAAAACACAGCTCAGGGTGGGCGTGCAAATCGCGCCGCACAGCGGCCATAGCGGGGGCGTTTTCCACAATCGCGTCAATTAATTCCATGTCAGGCTTTCAGTTCACATCAATATAGAGTTCTGGACGGGCGGCGCCCGATAGCAAACCGGGGCAGATCGCGGCACAATGGCCGCTTCTTCCAGCCAATGTGCGCCCCTCCCGCGCCTTCCCACTATGCCAGAAGCCAGCACCGTGGCGCACAGCGCCAAGCCAGATACCACCAGCCAACAGGTTCTGGGGGCCTGCCCGCATGACTGCCCGGACACCTGCTCCCTGATTACCACCGTACAAAACGGTATCGCCATCAAGGTACAGGGCAACCCGCACCATCCGCAAACCGATGGTGTGCTGTGCAACAAAGTGGCCCGCTATACCGAGCGCTCCTACCACCCGGAACGCCTGTTGCATCCGCTCAAGCGCAGCGGCCCCAAGGGCTCGGGCCAATACACGCCGGTCAGCTGGGATGCGGCGCTGGACGACATTGCCGCGCGCCTGCAAACCATCGTGCAAGACCCCGCGCGCGGGCCCCAGGCGGTGCTGCCCTACAGCTATGCCGGCACCATGGGCTGGGTGCAGGGCGACGCCATGTCCTCGCGCTTTTTCAATCGTATGGGGGCCTCGCTGCTGGACTACACGATTTGCTCATCGGCGGGCGCCGCCGGGCTGGACTACACCCTGGGTACACGCAAAGGCATGCTGATTGAAAACTTTGCCGATGCGCAGCTAATAATTATCTGGGGCAGCAACGCCATTACCAGCAACTTGCATTTTTGGCGCTACGCGCAAGAGGCCAAGCGCGCCGGGGCCAAAATTATTTGCATTGACCCGCGCACCACCGAGACAGCGGAAAAATGCCACGAACATATCGCACTAAAGCCCGGCACCGATGCAGCGCTGGCGCTGGCCATGATGCACGAACTCATCACCCACGATTGGCTGGACCACGATTACATCAATCAATACACCCTGGGCTGGGAGCAACTGCGCGAACGCGCTTTGCAATGGACGCCTGCACGCGCAGCCGAAGTCTGCGGGGTACCGCAAGCCCAGATTGAATCGCTGGCACGCGACTACGGCCAGGCCATGCTGCGCGGCGAGAGTGCTGCCATCCGTTTGAACTACGGCATGCAGCGCGCCCGCGGCGGCGCCAACGCAGTGCGCGCGGTGACCTGCCTGCCCGCACTTACGGGCGCGTGGCGCAAGCCGGCTGGTGGCATGCTGCTCTCTAACTCAGGGACGCACGGCTTTGATGACAGCGCCCACACCCGCCCAGATTTGCGTCCCGCAGGGCCTTGCCGCACCATCAATATGAGCACTATCGGCGATGATTTGCTCCGCCCAGCCAGCCCGGAGTTCGGACCGGCCGTTGGTGCCTTATTCGTGTTTAACAGCAACCCGGTGGCGGTAGCGCCGGACTCGGGCAAAGTGGTGCAAGGCTTTGCGCGCGAAGATTTATTTACCGTGGTTTTAGAGCATTTCCAGACCGACACTGCCGACTATGCAGACTACATCCTGCCGGCCACCACACAACTGGAACACTGGGACGTTCACACCACCTACGGACACACCGACGTGCTGCTCAACCGACCTGCCATTGCGCCCATGGGACAAGCTCGCTCCAATGCCGAAATTTTCCGTAATCTGGCGCAGCGAATGGGCTTTACCGAGGCTTGCTTTAGCGACGAGGATGAAGCCCTATGCCGCACCGCTTTCGATGCACGCATCAGCTTTGATACTTTGTTAAAAGACGGCTTTGTCAGCCTGCCATTGCCGCAAGCACCGTTTGCGCAAGGCGGCTTCCCCACGCCTTCGGGGCGCTGCGAATTTTTCAGTGCGCGCCTGGCCGCGATGGGCCAGGACGGCCTACCGGACTACCTGCCCAATTACGAAGAAGCCCATGCAGATGCGCAATATCCGTTGGCCATGATTTCACCCCCGGCGCGTAATTTCATGAACTCCACGTTTGTGAACGTGAAAAGCCTGCGCGGCATTGAAGGTGAACCAAAAATTGAAATCCATTCGCAAGACGCGGTGGCGCGCGCTATTGCCGATGGCGACATGGTGCGCGTCTTCAATGCGCGCGGTCAGTACCACTGCAAAGCGGAGGTCAGCCCCCGCGCCCGGCCCGGCGTAGTCAACGGCCTGGGCGTGTGGTGGCGAAAGCTCGGCCCCAAGGGCACCAATGTCAATGAATTGACCAACCAGCGCCTCACGGACCTGGGCCGCGCGCCCACGTTTTACGACTGCGCGGTGCAGGTGGAAAAGTACGCGGCTTAGCGTAGCGCCATCAAATCCTGCTCCACCATCCATAGCCGGTCCTGGCCCCA
>CAMDHL010000085.1 GCA_945898105.1 Comamonas sp. lk
AAAAATGATGCACGCCTGGTGGCTGACATCGAAAAACTGATTAAGACCAAGATTGAGCTAGAAGCCATCGAGTTTGAAGAGGATGGCCCAGCCGCGGGCCAAGGCCGTATCAACGATGGCCGACGGATGTACCAGGACGAGGCGCGTGACGACTCTCGCCGCGCCCCGCGCAGCTCCGAGCGCGGCGGTTTGCGTGACATTGCGCACGAAGGCCAGTACGCCCGCCCGGCCCGTGACGAGCGCGCCCCCCGTCGTGACTACACGCGTCCGCCGGCACCGCCCAAAGATCCGTTTTTTGACCAACCTTACGAGCCCAGTGTGGCGGCAGAAGTCAAACCGGCCTGGGAAGCCGCCCCGCGCACCGGCGGGCGCAGCATCTCGGCCAATATCAAGCCCAAGCGGCGTGTGGCCTTTTTGTTCAAAGCGGCTGAAACTACTTAAGCCGGGGCTCTACCCCGGCGTCTGCGAGCATTCCCGCGCCGATTAAGAGCCAGGTGCCTGCGATTGCGGGCAGGGCACTTGAAAAAGCGTATGGTTCAGGCCCCCCTGACCATCGGGCGCATCCAAGCGCAAGGCGCTCAGGCAGCCACCCCAGACGCAGCCGGTGTCCAGCGACAGCACATCCTTGCGGCCCAACCAGCCTAACGTGGACCAATGTCCAAATGCCACGATGTCGTGCGCCGTGCGCCGTCCCGGCGCGTCAAACCAGGGCGTATAGCCTGACGGCGTCGCGGCAAGGCCCTCCTTGGTCTCAAACTCCATGCGCCCCTGGGCATCGCAAAAGCGTATGCGCGTCAGGGCGTTGACGATCACGCGCAAGCGCTCATTTCCTTGCAGGCCCTCATCCCACTGGTCCGGCAGGTTGCCATACATAAGCGCTAAAAAATCGGCATAGTCCGGGCTGCGCAACACGCTTTGCACTTCGACGGCCAGCGCCATGGTCTTCTCGCAGGTCCATGCGGGCAAAACGCCGGCGTGCACCATCAATACCGAGGCGTCATGGTGGCGCAAATGCAGGGCCATGGACTGGTGGCGCAGCCAGTCAAGTAAGTCGTCCCGGTCCGGGGCCTGCAATACCGAATCGAAGGTGTCATTTCGGTGGGCTTTTCGCAGCCCTTGCGCCACGGCTAGCAAATGCAGATCATGGTTACCCAGCAGGCAGTGCGCTGCGCTATTTAGTGCTCGCAAGCGGCGTAGTACCGCCGCAGAATCAGGCCCGCGGTTGACCAGGTCTCCCAGCACATACAGCGTATCGCGGCTTGGGGAAAAGTCGATATGCGCTAACAGTCGTTCCAGCGGGCTATCGCAGCCTTGGATGTCGCCGATCAAGTAAAGTGCCATGCTGTCGATTGTCCTGTGGATTCCATGGAATTTTTACTGATTATCTTTTTGACGCTACTCAACGGCGTCTTTGCCATGTCCGAATTGGCGCTGACCGCGAGCCGCCGCGCCCGGCTGGGTGCCTTGGCAGAGGCCGGTGACAAGGGCGCGCAAGCCGCTTTGGTACTGCTGAGCAATCCCAATCAGTTTCTATCGACAGTGCAAGTGGGCATCACCTCTATCGGCGTGCTCAATGGCATTGTCGGCGAGGCTGCGTTTAGCGAGGGCGTCGCTGCCTGGATGGTGGCAATGGGCATGGCCGATAAGGCCGCCGCACTCACAGCGACGGCCTTGGTCGTCACCACCATCACCTTTACCACCATTATTTTTGGCGAACTGGTGCCCAAGCGCATCGGCCAGTTGCATCCCGAGACCATGGCCTGCTGGGTGGCGCGTCCCATGTTGTGGCTAGCGCAGGCAGCCAAGCCTTTTGTCAAACTGCTCTCGGGCACGACCGCGGCCACCCTCAAGCTCTTGCGCATCGACACTGATACTGCCCGTGCGGTGACGGAGGAAGAAATTTCCGCCAGCCTGGAAGAGGGCGTGGATGCCGGCCTGATCGAAGAGCATGAACATCAGATGGTGCAAAACGTGTTCCGCTTGGATGAACGTCCGCTCACCTCGTTGATGACTCCGCGCAGTGACGTGCAATGGCTCGATGCTTCCGCCAGCGTGGACGATTGCCTGCGCTTGGCCGGGCGCGGCGCGGGTAATGGCGCGCATTCTTGGTACCCGGTGTGCCGTGCCTCATTGGATGATGTGGTGGGCGTGATCAGCGTGGCGCATTTGCTCGATCTGGGCTCGCATAGCCAGGAGCCGATAGCCGCCTTTGTGCAGGCAGCGGTTTTTGTGCCTGAGACCCTGAGTGGCATGGAGTTGCTAGAGCAGTTCCGCTTAAAGGCGGCGCGCCTGTTGTTCGTTGTAGACGAATACGGTGTGGTGCAAGGCCTGCTCACGCCGCGCGACTTGCTCGAGGCCATTACCGGTGAACTGCAATATGGCGCCCAAACCGATTCCTGGGCTACCCGGCGCGAAGATGGCTCGTGGTTGCTCGACGGCGTGATGCCGGTCGATGAAGTCAAGGCGCGTTTGGATCTGGACGAGTTGCCCGACGAAGATCGGGGCCGCTACAACACCCTGGCCGGTTTACTCATGGCCCTGACTGGCCACTTGCCCGCTCTGGGCGAACGTGTCATTCATCAGGGCTGGGTGTTCGAGGTGATAGACCTCGATGGCCGGCGGGTGGATAAAGTGCTTGCTACTCAGCGTCCGGCGGCTCCCAAAAAAGCTTAAGGCAAGGCTACAAAACTCCGCTGCTTTGCTTGCAAGGCAGCAGGCCGTGGCAATCTAACGGTACCCGCGCTAAAAGGGCAGTCTGTAATGGCGGCGCGTCACAGTACTTGCGCAGAAGGGCGCGCTGCTACCCGTTCGCGCCATGCCTGCAGTGCTTCGTAGCCAAGGTCTGCCGGCTTGAACTTGAGCAGGCCGCGGGCAAACTCCAGTGCGCAAAACGCGGTGATGTCGGCAATCGTGAACCGCTCCCCGGCCATCCACGCTTGCTTTTCTAACAAGCGATCAAAGACTTGCAAATTGGCCTTGAGCTTGGCGGTTTGCGACTGACCATATTCAGGGAACTGCGGCGTCTCCAGCGTCGCTAGGCCCGGATGGCTATGGCGGATGCTATTGGCCGCACCCAGCAATATGGTCCATTCAACGCGTCGGTCTGCCATCTCAATAAACGCGCGCTCGGTACTGTCATGGCCCATCAAATTGGGCTCGGGAAACAGCCCCTCCAGATAGGTGCAAATCGCCCGGGTTTCGGTCAGTACGCGGCCATCGTCCAGCTGCAGCGCCGGCACTTTAGCCAAAGGGCTTTTGGATAGGTAATCGTCACCACGGTGTTCGCCGGCATTCAGGTCTATGGGTATTTGCGCAATAGAGGTGATGGCTTTTTCTGCCATAAAGATATGTACCCGGCGCGGGTTAGGTGCGCGTAGCGCGGTATAGAGCTGCATGAAAAACCTCCGCAAAAAATGTCCGCTGTACTAAGCAATGCTTGCAACACCGCGTCATAGCTTATCTAGACGCTGCCCAAGGCAATGCTTGGCTTGGGGCTGGAAAATCGTAAGTCCTTGGTCCCTTACGCGTCCCCGGTCAGATGCTGAAAACGCGCGCGTCTTGCAAACTTACACGCAGCGCAATCGCTTCGCGGCGCGCCGCTTGTGCGAAATCAGCCGCATCTGACGCATAAATTATGGAGCGCGAGGCATTCACTGCAATCGGGCCGATGGTCTGCGTTGCGCTTCCACGCCAGGCTGCCCGCACCGTCGCCTGCGCGTCGCCGCCTTGGGCGCCCACACCGGGGATCAAAAGCGGCACCGTGGGTGCCAGCGCCCGAACCCGCTCCAGTTCCTGCGGGTAGGTCGCGCCCACGACAAGGCCAAGCTGCCCATTTTCGTTCCAGGGGCCTTGGGCCAATTGGGCAATGTGTTCGTACAAGCGTGGCGCGCCCGGCAGGGCTTGCAGGCGTTGGTTTTGAAAGTCGTCGCCGCCAGGGTTGGAGGTGCGGCATAGCAAAAACGCGCCCTTGCCAGGAAAACGTAAATACGGTTGCACCGAGTCCAGCCCCATAAAGGGCGAGAGTGTGATGGCGTCGGCCGCGTAGCGCTCGAAGGCCTCTTTGGCATATTGCTCGGCGGTGCTGCCTATATCGCCGCGCTTGGCGTCCAGAATCACTGGCACCTGCGGCGCGCTGGCGCGCATATGCGCCATCAGGCGTTCAAGCTGGTCTTCGGCCCGATGGGCGGCGAAGTAGGCAATTTGCGGCTTGAACGCGATCACCTGGTCCGCCGTGGCATCGACGATAGCGGCGCAAAAGTCAAAAATTTTGCTGGCATTGCCGCGCCAATGGGTGGGGAATTTGGCGGGATCCGGATCCAGTCCAACGCAGAGCAGAGATTGATTGCTGCGCTCAGCCCTGGCGAGCATGGTGATAAAGGTCATGGGGGCGGATTGTAGGTAGGCGCAGGGCGATACGACGTGAACCCGTAACCCACAAGAAAAACGCCACCTTGCGGTGGCGTCTTATAGAGTGTCTGAGAGGGTTTATTTGAACGGTGCCCTGATGAACTTGGCGCATACGCCTTTGATCATGTGCCTGCGCGTTCCATCGCGGAAGGTCAGTGTTTGCACAAAAGCGCCATCGGTCAGGTCGATGGTGAAATCCTCTTGGGTGACCATTTGCCCGAAGCGCTCGAACATGGCCGGGCGGCTGACAAAGGCCTTGGTTCCTTCCATCTTGAAGGCGCCTTTGCGCGACTCGGTAATGGAATATTCCCCTTGGTACCAACCAGCCCCGGCCTCCGGATCCAGGCCTGCCACCAGCATGTCCGAATAGACCTTGGGCTCCGAGTCCAGCGCGCCCTGTGGGGTGGAGACGGTCACTTCGCAGACGAATTGACCGCCATGTTTACCCAGTTTGTCAGCACCCGCCCCCAATTCGCCGTCGCGTGAATCAGCCTTCGAGGGGGACAGGTGCAACACGCCCAGAGCCACCAGGCCCCAGCCGGTGAGCGCCGCCATGACCAGGGTGATCACCACGGCAGCCAGCACGGCACCCATTGAAGATTGCTTTTTCATACTTAGGCCTTCACAGAGTGGGCGGCTTGGTAGTCGCTTTTAGTTGATCAAGAGTTCACGACCCTTGAGCGGTTGAACCGGGCGGGCATTCATCTTGTAGGGGAAGGCTTGCACCTGCTCCTTGGCGATGTTGATCGCAGTCTTAAGGATAAAGAAGCGCACACCCTCGGTACACGGAGGGGTAGTTAGCGAGCCTTCATAGCTGTAGAAGTCAAACTCGCGCGGCAGCAAATTGCCCGGGTTGAAGTTCACGCCCTCGGGCGCGTACTCCACCTTTTCTTCTTTAGGCAGGTTGGACCAAAGGGTTTTGATGCCAGGGTTCTCATTGCCTTCCTTCAGCAGGACACCCAGAACCGCTAGCTTACCTTCGGCATTTTTGTGCACAAAGTGCGCCACCATAGCCATGGGCTTGCCAGCTATATTTTCTTCGCTAGGGCGGTGGAAATGGAACTGAAGCAATTCATAGGCAATGCCGTCGATACGCATCTTGCTACCGGGAGAGGCGACCACTTGGATGGTGTGGCCGTTGTTGAGCATCTTGAGCGGACCTTCTTTGTAGTCGGCGCTAATCACCATGCGTGATTTCACGAAAGGCCCTTTGATGTCTAAAGGCGACTGTGATTTGCCAGCCGCGCAGGTGGGGAACTCTTTGCCCCACTTCTCTGGGCCCATTTCACCTTCGTAGCCCCAATGCGGAGCGGCATGCTTTTCATCTTTCTTGTCGCCGTGGCCGTCGTCTTTGCCTTTACCTTTGACCTTGCCATGACCGTCATCTTTCTTGCCGTGGCCGTCGTCTTTGCTGTGAGCGTCTTTTCCCTCTTTGTCCCCATGCCCTTCTTTTTCGGACTTGGGCAGGCATTCAGACATCACTTTGATTTTTTCGCCAGCAGCCACCAAGCCAAGCTGGGCGGCACAAATCGTGTTTTTGCGGTCGCCGAGTTCGGACATTTGCAGCGCCTTACGGAAGGACTCCAGCGTTGCCGGGTCTTCCGCTCCTTTAGTGAGCATGCGCAGAGCGCCCATGCCTACTTGGCGTTCAGCCGACAAGGATTTCTCCTTTTTATACATCGTCTCTAGGTCCGTCAGCGTCGAACCATTGGCTAAGGCGGCTTTGACGGCGTCGAGCTGATTGGACTTTCCCTCCAGCCCAGCCATCTCTTCCTGTAAAGCCTGCATTTCTTCCTCAGCAGCTTTGATGCTTTCCTCTTTTTCCTTGACCGACTTCTCGGCCGCTTCGGCCGCAGCCGTCAAATCAGTAATTTTTGCCTTGGCGGTCGAGGCTTGTTTTTGGTTCATAACACCGAAAACGCCGGCGCCAATTAGGGCGGCAACTAGGAAAACTTCAAATAGGATTCTTTTCATAAAGCCTCTTTCGGGTAATAAGTGTGAAAAGTAGACACTCCAACGATGCGCACTAAAGCAACGCGCCGAGCATTATCCGGCAGGTTTATTGCACATTTATCGGCACAGGGAGCGGAATCTTGAATCATCTTCACACTTTTAACGACTGCCACGATAAGAAATTCCAGCACCTGTACCGTCCAGCAGCATCATATCTAATTGGTAGCCAACGGCTTGTTTGGACACAATCGCTATGCCAGAAAGCCGCTTGCCTGCCCAGAAGCAGGGGGTGGTCGTTCCCGAGCCAATATCGAGCTGGATATTGAAAATATTTTTCCCCGAAGGATGCGCCGACCATCTCCAGGTTTGCTGGTTAGCGGCATAGGTACATCCCTCAACCGTGATCGATGGGGTACCGGTTGCGGAGCCATTTGAATCGAATACTAAACTGGATCCTGTATTGTTTCCGCGACTTGACCAGCTGCCATTCCACGGAGTACCGCTTGGGTCACTTAGGCCAGTTGGCGCGTCATTAAACACATATTCATTACTCGGCAGCGCGCTCGCCACCATTTGGGACTTTGCCGCAACATTGCTGCGTGTGATCGAAATATCCGCGATCATGGCACTGACTGAAGCACCTGTGATCGTGGCAGTTGCCAGGAGGGTGCTACTTCCTTCACCAATCTTCCAAGCGTTGGCTGTGCTGGATGCAGCACCTTGTGTGCCCAGGGTCAGTGGACCGTGGTATGGCTGCGCTGGCAGAGTGGCTTTGCGGTACCAAGCGTAGGCTAGGACATTCTTTTCCGTATCGGGCACGACCAAGATCAAAAATTCGTCGGTTGTATTGATCAGGTTTCCTTTGTATAGGCCTTGCAACTCTGTCGGTCCTGTATTTGCTGTATTCGCCAAAATGCTATTCCGCTTAATTTCATCTGCAGTCGGAGTCGAGTTTCCACTCGGGCCAGAGCCGCCCGATTGCCCGCCACAGCTTTGTAGCAAGCCGACCAAGGTCAAGGTGGCCAAGCCAAGGGCGAGGCTTGTGCGGTACCAAGTTGCCGCGCGCACAGGTACAGGTTTATTGGTACTCATGCGGGCTCCATCCAGCCTGCCTGCAGCCAGTGGCAGTAATCGTCTAAGTGCGGCCAGGCGATATGGCAGACCGGTGTTCCCGGTGGAAACAAGTCGCCGGTTAAATGGTCAAGCCAGGCTCCATCGGCATCCAACTGGCCGCCAAAGGCTGCAAAGGCGGCGCGCTGGGGAAGGCCTTTGCCCTCGCGCTTCTGCGATGCTTTGTCTGGCATGGGTGGCTGCACGCTGCGCATCATGGGCGTATGCGCTCTGCGCGAGACTGGCGTGCGTACCGGGCCGGAGTAGGTGTCGTGGATGCTGCCCCAGTGCCGGCCACGCAGGCGCCGCCGTATGCTGGCAATGCGGTGGCTGGCCTCGTCCACGTCCGGGTGGTGAAAGCGGATTTGACCCAGCACGTTGTCAAACAGCACCAGCGCCTCGCGGTGTGCTTTGAGCACGGCATCGAGTTGGTTCAGGGCGTCGCCACGCACCCAAATCAACTGGGTTTGCGACTCGCGCAAGGCCTGGCCGTGGCGCCAGCGAAATAGCGGTGCGGCCAGCGGGTCAATGTCGTAGGCGATGATTTTGCGAAAGCCTTGCAGCCAGGTGCTGGACATCATCCACCCTGCGCTGGCCCCGATCAGCAGCAACTCGCCACCGCCAGGGCTTTTTTCAGAAAGCCATAGCGCAATATCGCTGCAGGTGGGCTGCCAGCGTTTTTCGCTGCGCCATGCTTGCCAGTGCCACAGCAAGCCACCAGA
>CAMDHL010000086.1 GCA_945898105.1 Comamonas sp. lk
GCATTAGCCTCCAGGCCATAGCGTTCGGTGCCTTGGCGGAAATAGCGGTCCGAGCGACTTATGCCGCGCGCCAGGTCAATCGCCATACCCAAAGCCGCCTCGGCCACTGGCTCGGCAAACACCGGGCTAATGCTCAGGATGCGTACGCCGCGCGCCATGGCAAAGCCATAGTCCACATTGGGGAAGTAGTTGCCCTCGACATTGAAGATGGCGCGCAGACGCGGGCTTTGCGCAATACGCGCTTGTGGCATATCCAACTGTCCGATCAGGATTTCCAGCTGCGGCGCCAGTGCTTCAAACTGCGCTTGCGTTGGCGGCGCTTCGTCAAACACCTGCAAATCACCCAACTGCGCCAGGCGCTCTAGCTGGCCCGCCGAAAAAATATCGGCTACTTTGCGGGGTGCCGGAACTAAAAGAATGACGGGTTTTTGCATAGAAAAAAGGTGGGTAACTATTTACTTGTTGCGGCAGGCGTGAGCATCCATTCATGGGCTGGATCATTCTTGAAAATCCACAAACGCTTGGGGCCAGCCATGACATTGAGGTAGTAGGAATCGTAACCGTGCGGCACTACCACCGGGTGGTAACCGCGCGGCACCATCACCACATCGTGGTCCTCTACCGCGCACGATTCGTCCAGGCTGCGGTCGTCGGTATAGACGCGCTGAAACGCGAAGCCTTGTGGCGGGTTCAGTCGGTGGTAGTAAGTCTCCTCCAGCTGGGTTTGAATTTGCGGTTCTTCGCGGTCGTGCTTGTGCGGTGGATAGCTGGACGAATGGCCCGGCGGGGTGCGAACTTCCACCACCAGCAAATGCGCCGCGCCCGGATCGTCGTGTGGCAGGATGTCGCAGATGTAGCGCGTATTACTTCCCTGGCCGCGCACAGAACGGCGCATACTGGCTGGATCTATCACGCGCACCGGCCTGCTTTGATCGTCGCCCGGCGCGCTGCACAGCGCCACTTCACAGGCCTCGCATGCGCGCAGTTGAACGCTTTGCCCTGGCGGTATGTAGATCGCCCCTGGTGCTTTGTCCTCAAACACCGAAGTACGATTGCCCAAGCGCGCATAGTGCGTTGAACCTACTTGCACATCGGCGTAGCCGCTGAGCAGCACCAGACACAACTCGCGATCGCCGGTTTCCAGGCGGTGTTCTTCTCCCGTCTGCAAGCGCAAAGCGTCAAAACCAACGTAAGTCCATTGGGCGCGCTGTGGTGTGACGCTGACGATATCCCGCCCTGTAGGGGCTGCTTTGACGAGCAAGTGGCTGGTCATGGTTTAGCCCTTTTGGCGGACCAGAGATTGCAGGGTTTCAAAGCCCTTTTTTGCATAGGCATAGCTGGGGGCTACTGCAGGGTCTTGCTCGGCCTCCACCACCAGCCATCCTTCGTAGCCTGCGCTGTACAAGGTGTCGAAAATTTCGCTGTAATTAATGCTGCCGTCGCCCGGCACGGTGAATACGCCATTGAGCACGCCGGTCAAAAAACTCCAGCGCTCGTTGCGCGCTTTGTCAATGACCGCGGTGCGCACGTCTTTGCAATGCACATGCACCACGCGCTTTACATGTTTTTTAAGTAAGTCGTTCGGGTTAGCGACACCACCGAAATACGCATGCCCGGTATCAAACAGCAAAAACACTTTGTCCGCATCGGTCAGGCGCATCAAGGTGTCCACATCCTCAGGCGACTCCACATAGGCACCCATGTGGTGGTGGTAAGCGAGTTTGATTTGGTAGCGCTTGAGCAGTTGGGCGCCAAAGGCATTGAGCCGCTCGGCATAACCCAACCATTGCGCCTCGCTGCTAAAGCGCGGACGCCTAGCCACTGGTGTGTCGATTTGACCTTGCACCGTGCCCGCGCACTCGCCATAGACCACTACCTTGGCACCATTGGATTGCAACTTCGCCATATGCGCATGGCAACGCTCTAATTCAGCGTCCACTGCCTGCGCATTGCTTTGCCCATCGGCCACTTCGGCCAGAAAACCGGAATACCAGCCGGACACGCAAGCCAGCCCGAATTGCGCCAGCTTGGCCTGCAGTGCGGGCCCTTCTTTCGGAAATTTATTGCCCAACTCAAAGCCGGTGTAGCCGATTTCCTTACCCTCAGCCAAAGCCGTTTCCAAAGGCGTATCGCCGCCGAGCTCCGGCAGATCGTCGTTCATCCATCCAATCGGGTTAATGCCGATATGTACATTCCAGGTCATGTGTGTTCCTCAGTTTCCTGTGTCGATTATCAAATAGGGTTTTAAGGCCTTTGCGCGCGCTTGCCTTGCAGGTAGTCCGCGTGTGCTGATTGCACGGCTGCCATGGGCGATACCTCAGGTACTGCAACCTCCCACCAAGTGCCGCCATCTTCGGTGGTACGAGTGTGGGTGGTGTCTATCACGATCACTTGGGTGGTGCTCGCGGCACGCGCCGCCTCCATCGCGCTGTGCAGTTCGCCCAGATTGGCCACATGCACTGCCTGCGCGCCCATGCTGCGCGCATGCATGGCAAAGTCAATTGCCGGAGTCTGTCCGCCTTCGGGTACGCAATCGTCTAGCAAATTATTAAAGCGAGGAATGCCGCATGCCAGTTGCAATCGCTGTATGCAACCAAAGCCCCGGTTGTCCAGCACCACCACGATGAGTTTTTTACCCAGCATCACCGAGGTGGCAATTTCCGAGTTCATCATCATGTAGGAGCCATCGCCAATCATGACGATGACTTCCTGTGCAGGACGCGCCATCTTCACGCCCAGGCCGCCGGCAATCTCATAGCCCATGCACGAATAGCCATATTCCATGTGGTAATTGCCCGGCAGGCTGGCCCGCCACAGCTTGTGCAATTCGCTGGGTAAGGTGCCGCCGGCGCAGACCACCACATCCTGTGTGTCGCTGTGCTGGCCCCGCGCCTTTGCTGACTCGCGCACCACGCCAATCACCTCGGCGTCATAGGGCAAGACGCCTTGCGGAACATGGGCCGTTAGTTCGCTCACGCGGGTATTCCATTGCCTGCCTTGCGTGTGGGCACTAGCCGTCCATTCAGCGCTTGCGCGCCAGCCTGCCAATGCCTCTTGCAGCTGGCCCAGACCGGTCTGCGCATCGGCCACCAAGGGCAGGCTGTTCCATTTGGCTGCATCCATGGGATGGACGTTCAGGCTCAAGATTTGCGCCTTGGCAAACAAGGTGTGCGAGCCAGTGGTGAAGTCTTGCAAGCGGGTTCCCACGGCGATGACGCAATCAGCAGTCGCCGCCAAGGTATTGGCGGCCGTAGCACCAGTCACGCCGATGGCGCCGACGTTGAGTGGATGATCCCAGGGCAGGCTGCTCTTGCCGGCTTGCGTTTCGGCTACGGGTATGCCGTGTGTTTCGGCGAAAGCTCGCAAAGCTTTCCATGCCTGGCTGTACAAAACGCCGCCGCCTGCAATCAGCAGCGGGCGTTGCGCCTTGCGTAACGCAGCACAGGCTTCTTGCAATTGGCGCGCATCGGCAGGCGGCCTGCGAAAACGGATGGTGCCCGGATGCAAAAATTCCTCCGGGCAGTCAAAGGCCTGGGTTTGCACATCTTGCGGCAAGGCCAGGCAGACCGGGCCGCATTGGGCGGGGTCGGTCATGATGTGTATCGCATGCGGCAATGCGCTCAGAATTTGGCGGGGGTCGGTGATGCGATCAAAGTAGCGAGTGACAGGCCGGAAGGCATCGTTGGCGCTGAGGTCACCATGGTGGAAGTCTTCTATCTGTTGCAAAACCGGGTCCGGCGCGCGGGACTGGAACACATCACCCGGCAGCAGCAAGAGCGGCAAGCGGTTTACATGCGCAACCGCAGCGGCGGTGACCATATTGGTCGCGCCCGGGCCGATGGAACTGGTGACTGCCATGATGCGCTGACGGAACAAGGCTTTGCCATAGGCAATGGCACTGTGCGCCATGGCTTGTTCGTTATGGGCGCGGTAGGTAGGCAGCTGCGCGCGTTCGTTCCATAGTGCTTCGCCCAGGCCCGCGACATTACCGTGTCCAAAGATCGCAAACACGCCCGCGCAATAGGGCTCTATGCTCCCATCGTGCATTTCTACCCGTAATGCAGCCAGGTGCTTCACCAGCGCTTGGCTCATAGTTAATCGTTGTGTTGTCATGGCGTGTTTCTCAATGAAAGTACGGCAGCCTTTTAGTGGCTTTGGTGGCGCTGCTGCCAGGCCGTCAGCAGTTTAGAAAAATTGTGCGTAATGTCCTGGATAAATCGGTCATCGCTCAATGTGCCTTGCAGCCATTGCGCCGAGGGCTGAGCCCAAATGCTGCGCCCGACCATAAAGCCTTTGACGATGGGGTTGCGCGCCTGCGCAAAACTGTGCGCCAGCTGCGCCAAGGGCTGATTCAAACCCAGTATCACAGCGCCTCGGCAATAGCTATCGCGCGTTTGCACCAGACGCGCTAAAGCATCCCATCCGTCTACCTGCATGGGCGCCAGCTTCCACCAGTGCGGCTTGACGCCCAAATTGTAAAAACGCGTGACGGCGCGCAATACCGCGCTGTCGTCACTGCTACCGGGGCAAATAATTTCGAGCAAGAACTCGTGGCCACTGGCACGGCAAGCTTCCCAAACTTCCAGCACTTTTTCTTCCTGTTCCAGGCGCAGCGCAACCGCATCGTCCGGGTGGTAATGCACCAAACATTTCACTACTTGTTCGGTCGGCCACTGAGTCAGCGCACTGCCTATGGAGCGCGTGCCGTCAAAGCGCAGCGGACGCGAGCCCGGCAGCTCTACCGGACGTCCCACCCACCACTGGCGGCCGGTGGCCCTGGCCAGGGCCTGTGCGCCCATGCTCCCGCCGTCGATCAATACGCCAAAACGCCCTTGCAATTGACAGCTTCTTTCGATGTGCTCGGCAGCATCGACCAGCACGCTTTTGAGCTGTGCAATGCGCTCTGGCGCAGCACCGGCTTGGCGCGCCAGTTCGACAAATTGTTCCCGGTGGTCAAAGGCCAGTACGCAGACCTCGGGCCAATGCGGCCGGGCGACGCTCACGCGGTGCAGGTGTTGTAGTTGGGGGTCGCGGTCTAGTTGCGCCAAACGTTTGCCACTAAACCAATGGTCCAGTTCGTCCTGGCTGGGCATGGCCGCGGAACAGGCGTGGCGCGAGACCACGATGGCACCGCAGGCATTGGCCATGCGCGCGGCATGTTCCCAACCCTGCCCACGCAACAAGCCGGTCATCAAGCCGGCCAGAAAGGCATCGCCCGCGCCCAACACATTAAGCACTTCCACTTGTTCACCACGATAGGTGGGTGCGTCGTCCAGACTGGCGGGTATTTCGCCTTCAATCACGCTGCAACCTAAGGGGCCGCGTTTGACCACCAGACGCGCATCGCTGAGGCTGCGCACCGCGCGCAAGCTAGCCAGCAAGTCATTTGCCACGCCGCCCGCGATCAAGAATTCTTCTTCGGTGCCTACCAACAAGTCAAATTGGGGCAAGACCTCTTGCAGACTGCGCGTGACCTGCGCGTTGTCCACAAAACGGACTTCGCCAGCGCCGCGCCCGGTCAGGCCCCATAGCACCGGGCGGTAATCAATGTCCAGCACGCGCACCACCCCATGCGCTTTGGCATGTGCCAGCGCGGTCAGCGCGGCAGCGCGGGTAACCGGTGTGGATAAATGGGTGCCGGTAATCGCTAGGGCGCGGCAGCGCGCAATAAAGGCCGGGTCGATCTGCGCCGCATCAATAGCCATGTCAGCGCAGTTCTCGCGTACAAACAGCAGGGGGAAGGTATCTTGGTCTTTCAGGCCCAGCAAGACCATGCCGGTCGGGCGCGCCGGGTCCACCTGCACCTGAGAGGTGTCGCAGCCGTTGTCTCGCAGAGTTTTGAGCAGAAAGCGGCCCATTTGCTCGTCGCCCACGCGCGAGATCATGGCGCTATTGAGGCCTAGTCGCCCCACGCCGAAAGCCAGATTGGCCGAGCTGCCGCCTAAGTACATGGCCATGCTGCGCGCATCTTCCAGCGGACTGCCCCATTGCTGGGCATACAAATCCACGGCCAGGCGCCCCAGGCAAACCAGGTCGATGTCGCGGGATTCAGGGAAATGGAGGAGATTCATGGAAATATGTTCGGGTCGCGGCCTTGGCACTCCAAAAGGGCAAGGCACTGGGCGTTGAGTGTATCGATTTTGCGTGTTTTTGGAAATATTTTTCTGATTAGTGTAAACCCTAGAACAAATATATTTTCCAAACGAGTTAGTTGGTAGATAATTTGTTCTGTTTTGACCGCGTCCACTTTTTTCGGAGTAGAGCTTTTGACCATGACGGAGACCCGCCACCCGCCCGACAGCGAAGAAGCGCTGATGGAGGCGATTGCGCGCGAGTACCCGGCCTTAAGCCGCCAGCTCAAGCAAATAGGGCATTACGTCGAGCAGCATCGGCGCCATATCGGTATCCAGTCGGTGCAAGAGCTTGCCGACCTGTGCGAGGTTCAACCATCGGCAGTGATCCGTTTTGCCAAGCAATTCGGCTTTAGCGGTTTTTCCGAAATGCAAAAGTTGTTTCGCGCCGGTCTGGCGCGCCAGATTTCGCCGGGCAGGGACTACCAGTCGCGTATCCGTACTGCGATCGAAGCGGGCGCGGGCAACTTGAGCAGCGCCGAGATTGCGCAAACTTTAATCGGGGGCAGCATTGCGGCCATGCAGGAAATGCGGGGCAATTTGCAAGAGCCGGCGTTTGAACAAGCGGTCGATCTATTGTTTGCTGCCGATAGCATCTGGATCATGGGTTCGCGCCGCTCTTTTGCGGTTAGTACCTATCTGGCCTATGCATTGCAACATACCGACAAACGGGTGCACCACCTCACCGCCATGGGCAGCATGCAAGAGGGTCAATTGCGCGGCCTGCGGCACGGCGACGTGATGGTGGCCATCACCTTTTCCCCTTATGCGCCGCAGACGTTGGACATCGCCGCCCAAGCCCATGCGCGCGGAGCCAAGCTGATCTGCATCACCGACAGCAGCCTGAGCCCGCTGTGCAGCCTGGCCAGCGCGTCTATCTTTGTGCAGGAAACGAGTGTTTTTGGTTTTCGCGCTTTGACCAACACCATGACCATGGCGCAAAGCCTTTTTATGGCTCTGGCCTACCGGCTGGAGTTACGTTACACGCCTACCGTACTTTCAGAACTTCAGTAATCTTTTCAACTTCTTGCTTATTCCCACATGAAAAAAATCGCACTCTTTGGCGCAGGCCGCATTGGCCGTATCCATGCATCAAACGCCGCTGCTTTAGCCGGCGTGGAACTCGTTGCCGTTAGTGACCCGCATGCCGAAAGCGTGCAAGCACTGGCCCAGACCTACGGCGCGCGCGTAAGCACGCCAGAGGCCATCTTTGCCGACCCAGACATTACCGCGGTCATGATCTGCAGCCCCACCACCACCCACAGTGACCTGATCACCCGCGCTGCGCAAGCGGGCAAGCAAATTTTTTGCGAAAAGCCGGTGGACTTGTCGGTCGATCGCGCGAAGGCCTGCGCTGATGTGGTCGCGGCGCAAGGGGTGGCGTGCATGATTGGTTTTCAGCGTCGCTTTGACCCCACGTTTAATGCTGCCAAATCGCGCATGGACCAGGGCGAAATCGGTCAACCCGAGATGCTCGTGATCACCAGCCGTGACCCCGGCGCACCGCCGGTAGATTACATCCGCCAGTCAGGCGGCATCTTTCGCGATATGTTGATTCACGACTTTGACGTTTTCCGTTGGATCCTATGCAGCGACGGCGACCATGCCGTGTGGCTCAGCGCTACAGGCTCTTGTCTGGTGGACCCGGCGATTGCGCAAGCGGGCGACATGGACAGCACGGCTGTCACCATCAAAACCGCCAAGGGCCGCTTATGCCAGATCAACACCAGCCGCCGCGCCGCGTATGGCTACGACCAGCGCTTTGAAATTCTCGGCTCCAAAGGCCTTTTGCAGTGTGGCAATCAACGGCCCACCCAGGTGACGCTGGCCGATGCACACGGAACGCACGTGGACAACCCGGAAGCGTTTTTTCTGGAGCGCTACAAAGACGCTTACCGCCTGGAGTTAGAACACTTTTTCAACACCTTGCAAAACGGTGGCACTTTTCGCACCACAGTGCAAGACGGCGTTTTGGCGCAGGAGCTGGCCGATGCGGCGGCGCATAGCGTAGCCGCCGGCCAAGCGGTCGTTTTGAATTAAGGGGCAGACCCG
>CAMDHL010000087.1 GCA_945898105.1 Comamonas sp. lk
CACGCCCTGCGGCAGCGCGTCCGGCTAGCCAGGCGGTCAGCGTACCTGCGGCAATCACGGCTGCGGCCAGGGCCAGCAGGCGCTGCAGGGGAACTTGCATCTCCATGCTCCAGTGAAAGCTTTGCGGGTTAACTACATAGACCAACACCGCCGCCACGGCGAGGCCTAGTGCGGTGCCCGCGATGGCGCCTAGCGTGGTCCAAGCGGCGCCTTCCAGCGCCAGCACTTGCAGCACCTGCCCCCGCGTGAGGCCTAGATGCAGCAGCAGCCCGAACTCTTTGCGCCGCGCCAGCACCTGGGCGCTAAAGCTGGCGGCCACACCAAACAAGCCGATGCCAATGGCCACCGCTTGCAGCCAGTAGGTAACAGCAAAGCTGCGGTCAAAAATATCCATAGTGCGGCTGCGAATTTCTTGGGCCGAGCCGAACTCCATCAGGCTGGCGGCGTCGTTTGGTTTTTCGTTGTTATCTGCCCTCGCATTGGCCAGGTCGCGAATCGCCTGCTCTACCCGCCCGCCGTCAGCGCCCGTTTGCAGCCACAGCGCCAAGTCATTCACCCGTGCGTCATCGCTCAGAAGCGCGAAGTCGCGGCTATCTATAACCACGGTGCCAAACTGCCGTGCATAGTCGCGCCATACACCGGCCACAAAAAAGCGTGGCCTATCTGTGCGTGGGCGTGACTTGGCTGCTAGTGCTTGCGTCAAAGCGGCCAGTTCACTGCCTGTGCGGGCACCATACAAGTCCACCATCGCTTCGCTGACGTACACCGCGATAAAACCTGCGGGCGCGGGCAAGGCCGGGGCCAGAAGAGGCAGGTCGGTAGCCAGCGCCGCCGCATCCGCGCTTTGTGTTTCACGCAAAGGCCGCACTAGCAGCGCGACTGGCGGGCGCGTGCTGTCGAATATCAAAGGCATGCTGCGCTGGGTGCGCAGACGCGCCACGCCAGGCAGTTGACCAATGGCTTGTATCAGTTGCGGGTCGAAGTACGCATGCTCGCTGCTGCCTGCGCTGCCTGCCGCGCGAACGTAAAGCGCCGCGGGCAGCACCGTATCCAGCCATTGCAACATCGAGCTCCGAAAGCTGCCCACCATCACTGTCAGCGCTACCGCCAGGCTTAAGGATGCCACCACGCCGCTCACGGCAATCGCTGCGCCCGCGCGCATGCGCCGCGCGCGCTCCACCGCCAGCAATGCCAGGGGCCTGCGCGCTACAAGCGGCGCTATTAAATCCAGCAGCCAACCCACGAGGGCGGGCAGGGCGCTGATGCCGCCCAGCAGTATCAAAGCCACGCTGACATAGGCGGCCAGTGGCATGCCGCCGATGGGGGGCAGCATCGCAAGCAATGCGCCGCCCGCCATCAAGGCGAGGCCCGCGCTGACGTGCCCGCCGCCTTGTGCAGACAGGCCCAAACCTTTGAGCGTTTGCGCCGGTGCCATGCGCGCCGCCATACGCGCTGGCCACCACGCGCCGACCAAGGCCGCCACCACGCCTAACGCGCCAAATAACAGAGCCGCGCTGCCACTCCATTGCAACGCCGGCATGGCGCCAGAGAAATAGCCACCACCCAGATCACCACCCAACATGCGCAGCGCCACCATGGCCAGGCCGGTGCCTAGCGCAATACCTAGCGCGCTACCCAGCAGGCCCAGGCTGCCCGCTTCCAGAAAAATCAAAGCCCAGCGCTGGCGCGGATCTAAGCCCAGCACGCCCAGTAAAGCCAGAGCTTGCGCGCGCCGCGTAACGCTCAGCGCCATGACGGAATACACCAAAAAGCCACCGGTAAACAAAGCCACCAGCGCCAACACCGTCAGGTTTACCCGGTAGGCGCGCGACACATTGTCCATACGCGCCATGGCCTGGCCTGGCTCTGCCAGCAACGCGTCCGCAGGCCAATCGGGCTGGGCTTGCACGTGCGCCATAAACGCAGCGCGGTCCACGCCGGGCCGCAGTTGCACATCCACGCGGCTGAGCTGGCCCAGCATGCCAAAAAGGGTTTGCGCGCTCGCAACGTCCATGACTGCCAACGGCGCACCGCCCGCCGCGACACGGCCCGCCAGGCGCAGGCTTTGCCATTGCATGCCTTGTTGCAGACGCACGGTCGTTGCAGCGCCGCTTGGCTCAGAAAAAGCGCGTGGCTCGGTACGTGCACCTTGGATCGCCTCTGATGGCCCTGTCGAAGCGGTGCTTGCACCGACACCGTCAGGTACTTTCTCACCACGTCCTACATTGGAAGCGCTTGGCGGCATCAAAGCCACACGCGCCGCGCTGTTTAAAAACACGGCGTCAGGGGCAAACACATCCAAGCGACCGGCATCGCTGTCCGGCATGGGCAGCACTTCGGGCGTAATGCCGGCCACTTGCAGCGCATCGACACCCAGCACGCGAATCGCCAGTTTGCTACTACCCTGCAACGGCCCGTCGCCATGACTTTGAGGAAGCAGCGCATAGGTATTGATTTCAATCACCGGCGAGGCGCTTTGCACATCGGGGTGACGGTTTAGGCGGCCATAAAGCGCCTCGTCTATTGCAGGTCGGCTGCGGCCTTGCACCTGCACATCCGCCTGCCCTGCCACGCTGCGCATGCCGCGGGCAAATTCATCCAGCGCCGAGGCATTGATCACATGCACCGCAAAAGCCAGCGCCACCCCCAGCATCACGGCCACCACCGCTGCGCCATTGCGCCATGGATGGTGACGCAGTTCCTGCCAGGAAAAACTAGTAAAGAGTGGCCAGATTGCGTTGTGCATGGGCCGATTGTCGTAGGCGCGGGTATGATCGCGGCTTCACCGGGGGTGTCTGGCGCAAGCTGGACTGAGAAATACCCCATGAACCTGATCTGGGTCATGCCAGCGTAGGAAGTGTGATGGGGAAAATGCCGTGAGTTTGTGGGCCTCTTTTTCGTTTCATACATCCGTACTGGATTGTTTTAAAGCGTTAAAAGGGTAGTTCCATGAAACACGGCATTTTTTCATTTTCACGACGCAACGCGCTGTGCTCCACACTGCTGAGCGGCGCCTTACTTTGCGCAGGCATTGCCAGCGCGGCCCAGGAATTGCGGGTGCTGACGCACAGCTCGTTTGGCGTGCCCAAACCGCTATTGGCGCAGTTTGAAAAAGAGGCCGGTGTCAAGCTGCGCATCAGCAAAGCAGGCGATGCCGGTGAAATGCTCAACAAGCTCATTTTGACCCGCAAAGCGCCGATTGCTGATGTGGTCTACGGCATCGATAACACCCTGGCTGCAAAAGCGATTGCCGCTGACGTGCTGGATGCCTACAGCGGCCCGGCCAGCCAACGCGCCGCTGCGCAGACCCTGCCAGCTCCTTTGGTGCCAGTGGACTATGGCTATGTGACGATTAATTACGACGTGCAATGGTTTGCCAAGCGCAAACAGTCATTGCCCAGCAGCCTGGAGGACTTGGCGGTACCCGCCATGGCCCGCTTGCTAGTGGTGCAAAACCCTGCTACTTCCAGCACCGGTTATGCGTTTTTGCTGTCGACGATTGGCGCCATGGGTGAGGAAAAAGCCTTCGACTGGTGGGCGCGCATGCGCAAGGGCGGTGTAAAGGTGGCTAAAGGTTGGAGCGAGGCCTACTACACCGATTTCAGCCGCGCCGAAGGTGGCGCACGCCCAATGGTGGTGAGCTATGCCAGCAGCCCTGCGGCTGAGGTCTTTTACAGCAAAGAAAAGTTGACGCAGCCGCCTACCGGCAGCCTGAGCCTGCCCGGTGCGGTCTTTAAACAAGTCGAAGGCGTAGCTTTGGTCAAGGGCGGACAGGCCCGTCCTGCAGCAGAAAAATTTATCGAATTTATGCGCTCTGCAGAAGTGCAAAAACAAATGCAAACCGAAATGTGGATGTACCCGGTCGAGCCCGGTGTGGCGCTTGCTGATGTCATGAAGTTTGCGCCTGAACCAGCCAAGGCTGACGCGCCTACGGACCAAGACATCGCCGACAAAGGCGCGGCTTGGGTGGCACGCTGGACGCAGGTAGTGTTGAAGTAAACCCGACTATGTGCAACCCCCTAGCCGATTTGCCGGATACGCCTTTGGCTCGGGCTGTTGGCGCTTTTCGCTGTGCGGGTGAGCAGCTCGGTGGCTAAGCCTCGCACCGGTTGGCCTGATGGGGCGGGCACCTGGGCCTTGGCTTGCCTACCGCTACTTTTCTTGTTGGCGGTTTTAATCGCACCCGCGCTTCGCCTGCTGGCAGAGGCCGCTGCAGTGGGCAGTAGCGACGCGCCCTGGCTTGCGCCCCTGCACGATCCCTATTTGCGCTGGCGGCTACTCTGGTCTTTTCTTCAGGCTTGCATCACCTGTGTGCTGGTTTTGTTGTTGGGCTTGCCCATGGCCTGGGTGCTGGCCCGGCTGGAGTTTGCTGGGCGCAGCTGGCTACTGCGCGCTTTGATGTTGCCCTTTGTTGTCCCCACTTTGGTGGCTGCCATGGGCGTGCTGGCACTTGGCGGGCCGCAAGGGCTGTGGCAGCGCTGGGGTGGCGCTTCCTGGCAGGGCACGCCGTATTTGCTGCTCTACGGCAATGTATTTTTCAACCTGTGCGTGCTGGTACGTGCTGCCACCGAGGCGCTGGAGCAGGTCAGCGCATCCCGCGTGGCGGCGGCGCGCACGCTGGGTGCCACGCCTTGGCGCGCGTTTTGGCGCGTCGAGTGGCCGGCGATTGCGCCTTGGTTGATGTCGGCTTTGTGCCTTGTATTTTTATATTGCTTCGCCGGCTTTGGGTTGGCGCTGGTTTTGGGCGGGCCGACTTATGCCACGGTAGAGGTGGAAATTTACACCCTGGTAGCCTACGAACTCCAAATCGGTCAGGCCGGCGTGCTGGCGGCCTGGACGCTCTGCCTTACCGCGCCCTGTGCGTTGGCGTACGCGTTTTTGGAGCGACGCTTGGCCACGCCTACGCGTGCGGACCGTATTGCACGCCATAGGCCCAAAGGCGCCGAGCAATGGTTGGCGGTGTGGCTGACGGTACTGACGCTTGGCCTGGTCTGCGCCGCGCCGGTGCTGGCAATTGGGGTCCGCGCAGCCGGGGCAGGCGCTGCCGCTTGGGCCGTGCTGCTGGAGGCTGACACCTTGCATGCACTTTTTAATACTGTGCGTTTTTCAGCCAGTGCTTTGTTGCTGGCCACGGTACTGGGTGTCTGCCACGCTCTGGCGGCGCAGCGCTGGGCGCTGTTACGGGCCGTGGCCTTTTTGCCTTTTATCGTGTCGCCGGTATTGGTAGCTTTTGGACTTTTGTTGCTTTACCCGGCATGGACGGCGAGCGCGCCGCTGTTGGTCGCGGCTTATGCCTTGCTGGCCTATCCTTTTGTTGCCAAGGCCTTGGCTTCGGCGCTCGATGGCATGCCCGCGCACTATATGGATGCAGCGGCCAGTTTGGGTGCATCGCCGTGGCGTGCGTTCTGGCGCGTACGTTGGCCGCTTTTGCAGCCGGCGCTGCGCCGGGGCATGGCCTTTGCGGCCGCCACTGCGGTCGGCGAGTTTGCCGTCACCTTGTTTTTAAGTCGGCCAGAGTGGGCCACCCTCACTACCCTGATTTACGAGCACCTGGGCCGCCCCGGGCAGACGCATTACGCATCCGCGTTAGTCCTGTCTTGCGCTTTAATGGCGCTGGCCTTTGCCGCCTTTATGCTGCTGGAGTGGCCGGGTCGTGAAGACCACCTAAACCCATCGTCCCATGCTTGAGTTACGCAACATCGTCAAACACTGGCAGGCGCCGGGCGCCGCGCCGCGCGTGCTGCTGGATGGCCTGCATTTGCAAGTGGGCAGCGGCGAAACTGTGGCCATTTTGGGGCCTTCGGGCAGCGGCAAAAGTACCTTGCTCAAAATCATCGCCGGGCTGGAAGCGGCCGATAGCGGACAGGTGTATTGCGAAGGTCGCGACATCAGCACCTTGCCCGCGCATTTGCGCCGCTTTGCCCTGATGTTTCAGGACTTTGCCTTGTTTCCGCACCTGAGCGTGCAGGATAACGTGGCTTTCGGTCTGGTGGAGCAGGGCCAAAGCCGCAGCCAAGCGCGCACGCAGGCGCTGGCCATGTTGCAGCGCTTTGGCATGGCGGACCATGCGTCGGGCCGCGTCTGGCAGCTCTCGGGTGGCGAGCAACAACGGGTGGCTCTAGCCCGCGCCCTCATCACGCGCCCGCGTGTACTGTTGCTCGACGAACCTTTTTCCGCGCTGGACGCCCAATTGCGCACCAGTTTGCGCGCCGAGTTTGCCCAGCATATTGCCAGCGCCCCCATGGCAGTGGTGTGGGTTACGCATGACGAGGCCGAGGCTCGCGCTGTGGGTACGCGCGGTTGGGAGTTGGAGGCGGGGGTTTTGCAGCAGCGCTGGTGAGTAGCGCAGCGCTTATCAGGACGATTACGGGCTAGGCGTTGGGCTGTTTTTCCCTGAGGGTGCTCAAGTTTTCGTCTATTGCTGCCGATACCTAAGTAGGTCCACCCTTTGGCACAGCCACTGAAAGCTAGCAGCATGAGTCACATAATTGCGTTTATTCTGGGCATGAGTGTCGCCACCTATGGTGTGGGCGAGACGCTTGCCCAAATGGAAAAGGCCTGGCGCACGGTGGAGGTCGCCATGCGCGACCAAATACCCACCAACGACAAGCGCTAGTTGGTCGGCGGCGGCGCCTTAAACCGGTTCAGCACGAACTCGGCCATGTGCTTTTCGACCGAGCCCTGCCACCAACGCTCCTCGCGCAGTTCGGTCAACTCGATCAGCGTGCTCACCCCCAGACAAATCATCACGCCGCTGACCATCCCAAGCACGGCGCCTAAGGTCCGGTGCGCCGGTTGGGCGCCGCTGTGGTGGAACAAATGACGGTGCAGACGTACGCCCAAATGCGCGAGGTATAGCGTCACTACCAAGGCGATTAGCGCCCCCAAGCCCTGCCGCAGACTCTCGCCTGGCCCGCTGAGCGGAAGGTGGGCACTGACCAGAGGCCCGAGGTAGACGACTGCAAATAAAGAAAGCACCAGGCCCAACATCGACAAGGCCTGCGGTAACCATCCCCGGTAGGCACCCGCAGCCATAGTTATGACAATCGTCGCCGTGAAGAGCCAGTCCAAATCTGTCATCTACTAACTTTCTCCTCGAGGTGCACTAACCATGGGATTCAAGCTGATTATTTTGTTAAATAAAAAGGTTTAATTGAATTTAACATATTTTCTTTTGAATAAAAATTGCTTGAGCTTGGCCACGCGCATTAGTTCGACTCGTCCGATGCATTTTTAAAACCGGTAGCGGGGTGCGCTTGCCCCTTTTTGGTGCAATGGCGAAGGCTTGCTGGACTGCTCGGACACTGCGCCACCATAAAGCGCATTCGGCGCGCCCGGCCACATCTTGGCCAGTGCCAGTGCGTGGGCTGCTTAGCCTTTTTTGCCCGGCACCAAGATCGTGGGCAGTGCCTCGGGCAGCATGTCTGGGTAGTCGCGGCTGAAGTGCAGGCCGCGGCTTTCGTGGCGGTCGCGGGCACTTTGGACGATCAGGTCGGCCACTTGCACTAGGTTACGCAACTCCAGCAAATCGCGGCTGACATGGAAGTTGGCGTAAAACTCATTGATCTCGTCTTGCAACAGCGCGATACGATGCGCGGCGCGCTCCAGACGTTTGTTGGTGCGCACAATGCCCACATAGTCCCACATGAATCGGCGCAACTCGTCCCAGTTGTGCGAGATCACCACCGACTCATCGGCGTCCGTTACGCGGCTGTCGTCCCAGGCGGGCAGTGCAGGTGGTGCCGGCGCCGGATTGGCTTCAATGTCCTGGCTGGCGGCGCGGGCGAACACCATGCATTCCACGAGCGAATTGCTGGCCAGTCGGTTGGCGCCATGCAGACCGCTACAGGCGGCTTCGCCAATGGCATACAGACCCGCCAGATCGGTGCGGCCTTGCAAATCTGCGAGCACGCCACCGCAGGTGTAATGCGCCGCTGGCACCACTGGAATCGGTGCGCGGCTGATGTCGATCCCTAGTTCTAGGCATCGCGCATAGATATTGGGAAAGTGCTCCTGAATAAAGGCCAGCGGCTGGTGCGAGATGTCCAGGTACACGCAATCGAAACCGCCTTTTTTCATTTCAAAGTCGATGGCGCGAGCCACTACGTCGCGCGGGGCTAGTTCGGCGCGCGCATC
>CAMDHL010000088.1 GCA_945898105.1 Comamonas sp. lk
GTAATGTTTAACCATCGCAATAATGGATGCGGTGTTGAAAACACAGAGGGCGAAGGCGCTGAGGTAGACCAGTCCCATGAGCTTGCCCGGCGGACCTAGAGCCGCGACCTGATCTACTACGAACCAGACGGCAAGCCAAGCCCCTATCAACAAAACGTAGGCAAATAGGCGGTCATTGCGGAACATAGTGTCAATACGTTCACGCATGCTGTTTTCTGCATTCATAGGAATTTCTCCAAAGAGTTTTTGAAAGAGCGTTACAACTTTGCAACTTTGTTTCCTATCGGTAAATTGGTGTATACCCTTAGGTTGGAGCCAATGCAGCAATAAATCTGGCTTTTAAGGCCGATGATGCAATCTGATATCCGGTATCCGGCGAGGTGAGTGCAAGCTGCACTGTTTGCATTCACAGTCATGCCTGCGCATAGCCTTGCCAAAGTGTTTTTACCCCTCGAGGAGTCGATTGCCACCAAATAGGGCATGGCTATACTGAACAGGAACAAAGAAAATTCGTCTGTAATTTATGACAAACAGCCCATCCTTAGAAGTTTTTCTCGGTAAGGCGATCCGTGAAAAAAGATTGGGTCACGGCCTGACGATTGCAGACGTTTCCGAGCGGGCCGGCATCAGTCGCGGGATGCTTTCAAAAATTGAAAACGCACAGACCGCCACCAGTTTGGATACTTTGCAGCGCATTGCATCGGCACTAGGCGTTTCCTTGTCGATACTGTTTAGAGATTTTGGTATTGAGGGGGGCTCAGCCCAACACGTCCCCAATGGCGAGGGCATGCAGGTAGTACGCCGCGGCACTAAAAGTGGCCATACCTACCATTTACTGGCTTACGACCAAGGCCCGACCAAGACCTTCGAACCGTTTCTAATCACGATTGACAACCAAAGCGAAGTTTTCCCGGATTTTGAACATCCCGGGACGGAGTTCATTTACATGCTCGAAGGGCGGATGGACTACCGCCATGGGGAGCAAATTTACTCTCTGGTGCCTGGAGATTCACTGACTTTTCGAGGTGAAGTTCCCCATGGGCCAGGTGTTCTACACGAGGTTCCGATTCGCTTCATTACAGTGATCGTTTACCCAATCCGAGGAGATATTGAGTAGCTTTTTCGAATTTTTTGTTTATTCTTAAGAATAATAGTTGCATTCAAAGAATTTCCAATGCATACTCTCTCTTAGAACTTTAGAGAATTTTCATGCCTTGGAGACTCCTCAAATTTGCCCTATCGGACCGACATCCAGAGCCACGGATGTTCACACCGCATGGGGAATTGAAGTCCAGTTACGACGTGGTCATCATCGGGGCGGGTGGCCATGGCCTTGCCAGCGCCTACTACTTAGCGCGTGACCATGGCATCACCAATGTGGCAGTCATAGAGCAGGGCTACATTGGCGGCGGCAATACCGGGCGCAATACCACCATCATTCGCTCAAATTACCTCACGCCCGAGGGCGTTAAGTTCTATGACGAGTCGGTGCGGCTCTGGCAGGATCTGGCGACCGACTTTGACCTCAATCTCTTTTATTCGACCCGTGGGCACTTCACATTAGCGCATACCGATGCCTCTCTGCGCACTATGCGCTGGCGTGCTGAAGTCAATAAACATTACGGCGTTGACTCTGAGCTGGTGTTCCCCGACTTCATCAAAAAGGCCATTCCTTCAATGGATATGAGTTGCGCCGGGCACGCCCCGGTCATGGGCGCCCTCTACCATGCGCCTGGTGCGATTGCCCGGCATGACGCGGTCGCATGGGGATACGGTCGTGGCGCGGACATGCGTGGCGTTGAGATACATCAGCAAACCCGCGTGCTGGACATCATGACTCGAGGTGGTCGGGTTACTGGTGTAAAAACGACTCGCGGTGATATTGCTTGCGGCAAAGTTTTGTGCGCAGTAGCGGGTTCAACGCCGCGCATCCTAAAGATGTTGGATTTGCGTAGCCCGATCTACATTCATCCCTTACAAGCCATGGTCAGTGAACCCATGAAACAATGGCTAGATCCGATTATTGTGTCGGGTAGTTTGCATGTGTATATCAGCCAGACGGCCCGTGGCGAATTGGTCATGGGCGCATCCCTCGATCCCTACGAATTGCACTCCACCCGCTCGACCCTGGACTTTACGGAGAGCCTGAGCGCGCATATGGTGGAATTGCTGCCCCATTTGTCGCAGGCCAAAATCGTGCGCCAATGGGCGGGCATGGCCGATATGACACCCGACTTTGCACCGATCATGGGCAAGACACCAGTCGAAGGCTTTTACCTGGATGCCGGTTGGGGCACCTGGGGTTTCAAAGCTACTCCGGTATCGGGCAAAACTATGTCCTATACCGTTGCGAATGACCGGGCGCACCCGCTAATCGAAGGTTTTGGCTTTGACCGTTTTGAGCGCTATTCGCCCACCGGTGAAAAGGGTGCCGCTTCGGTCGGCCATTGAGTAGCGCACCATGAAAATCATGACTTGTCCCATCAACGGCCCACGCCTAATTTCCGAGTTTGCTTACTGGGGTGAATGCAAAACTATGCCCGATCCCGCAAGCTGTACCGATGTGCAATGGGCCGACTATGTATTCAACAAGAGTGGCGCGCCTGGCATCAAGCATGAGTGGTGGTGCCACACCCCAAGTAATACCTGGTTTATTGCGGTACGCGACACGGTGTCTGATGTGATTGAAAAGACATTTCTATATGGCCAGCAGTAACTTCATGCGCCTGCCACCCCAACAAGGCGAGTGGATCAACCGCGAAACCGAATTGCCATTCCGTTTTGAGGGCCAACGCTTTAGCGGCTTTGCAGGGGACTGCATCAGCGCGGCCCTGTGGGCTGCTGATCAGCGCGTTTTGGGTCGCTCCTTCAAGTATCACAGAGCACGCGGTGTATTGACGTTGGCAAACCATGACATCAATGTCATGTTGCAAACAGACCAAGCCATGAATATCCGCGGCGATGTCGAGGCGCTGGTGTCCGGCATGGATTTGCGTGTGGTGAACACGGCAGGCGGTGTGCAAAATGACCGCAACCGATTCATGGGCCTGCTGGCGAGTTTTCTGCCAGTGGGTTTTTATTACAAAGCTTTCCACACCAAGCTACTCTTTCCTTTGTGGGAGCGCGTGATCCGCGATTTTTCCGGTTTGGGTAAGCTCGATCTGAGCAAACCTGCCCTGCATACGCCCAAACGCTATGATTTTTGCGATGTGCTGGTGATCGGCGCGGGTGTTTCGGGTCTGCAAGCGGCCTTGCACGCGGCACAAGCCGGAGCACAGGTCGTGGTGGTGGATGAAAACGCCCGCAGTGGCGGTAGCGCCAGCTACCAACTTGGTGCTACCACTGCATCCCTAGAAGCCTTACGCGAACTGCAAGCTGCGGTGGCGGCGCAACCGCTCATCCGACTGTTTACCGACACCGTAGCCGCGGGGTATTACGCCGACCACTGGGTGGCGCTGGTGGATACGCAGCGCATGACCAAACTGCGCGCCAAAGCCGTGGTGGTAGCTACTGGAGCCTTCGAGTTGCCTGCGGTGTTCCGCCACAACGACATTCCCGGCATCATGACCGGCGGCGCAGCGCAGCGGCTGATCAACCGTTACGCGGTGCGTCCCATGCAAACTGGGGTGGCACTGGTGGCCAACAGCGAAGGCTTCACAGCGGTACTTGATGCACTGCGCGCGGGTGTGAAAGTCGCCGCCGTTGCCGATATGCGTAGCCATGCCCAGGCCTGTTCCGCGCGTGACGCGGTTCGCGCTGCGGGTGTTCGCGTGCTGGACGGCTGGGCAATATATGAAGCCCACGCCGGCGACAGTGGACGCCGCCTCACCGGTGTGACCCTGACGCGCTTAATGGCGGATGGGCAAGCCGATACCAGCACCAAAGAACATGTCGCATGCGATGGTGTGATCATGAGCGTGGGCTATGCACCTGCTGCCAACCTCTTGTACCAAGCAGGCACCTCCATGGGCTGGTCCGATGCGGTTCAGCAGTTTGTACCGGCCACGCTGCCCGCGGGCATCTTTGCGTGCGGACGGGTCAATGGCGTTTACGACAACGCCGCCAAGGCACTGGATGGCCAGCGCGCCGGTTTACTGGCTGCGGCCTATTGCGGCTTCGCGAGCCTAGAGGCGGTGCCAGATGTGCCCGCGCCACTGCATTGCCCAAGCCACCCCTGGCCCATCGTCGCCCACCCCCAAGGTAAGAACTTTGTCGACTTCGACGAAGACCTTCAGCTCAAAGATTTTTACAACGCCGCGCAAGAAGGCTACGACAACATCGAGTTGATGAAGCGGTACACCACCAATGGCATGGGCCCTAGCCAGGGCAAGCATTCCAATATGACGGCACTGCGGGTGTTGGCGCGCATTACTGGCAAGACGCCTATCGAGGTTGGCACCACCACCGCGCGGCCCTTCTTTCACCCGGTACCGATTTCGCATTTGGCAGGGCGCGGCTTCAATCCCGAGCGGCACACTCCCATGCGCAACCTGCACCAGCAAGCCGGCGCAGTCTGGATGGCGGCCGGCATGTGGCAGCGTCCGGAGTATTACGCGGTGGCCGGTCGATCGCGCGTGCAGTGCATACGCGAAGAAGCCATTAATGTGCGCGAAAGAGTGGGAATCATTGACGTAGGCACGCTGGGCAAGCTCGAAGTCATCGGTCCGCAAGCCGCGGAGTTTTTGGAGCGCGTCTACATCTCGCGCTACGCCAACCTGGCGGTTGGCATGACTCGCTACGCGGTGATGTGTGACGAATCCGGCGTAGTAATTGACGACGGCGTTGTAGCCCGCCTGGGCGAGCAGCATTTTTATTTCACCACCACTACCTCGGGCGCGGCTACGGTCTACCGCGAGCTCTCGCGCCTGAACACCATGTGGCGTATGGACTGCGGCATCGTCAACCACACCGGCGCATTTGCCGGCGTGAATGTGGCCGGACCACAGGCGCGTCAACTATTGGCCTCGCTTACCACCGCCAACTTGGACGGTAGCGCCTTTCCCTATCTGGGCGTGCGCGCTATTGACGTGGCCGGGATTTCGGCGCGTGCCATGCGCGTGGGTTTTGTTGGGGAGTGGGGTTACGAGATCCATGTGCCGGCCGAACACGGCGCTGCGCTGTGGCAGGCGCTGATGCAAGCAGGGGCAAACGTGGGCATACGCCCCTTCGGCGTGGAGGCGCAGCGCTTATTGCGGCTGGAAAAGGGCCACATCATCATCGGGCAGGATACCGACGGCTTGACCGTTCCGCGCGAAGCTGGGCTCGGCTGGGCAGCGAAATTAGACAAGCCATTTTTCATCGGCCAGCGCAGCCTGCAGGCGATTGCCAAGCAGAAGCAAAAGCAGACACTGATTGGCTTCACGATGGACATACCCGGCATGGACGCTAGCCAAGACAGCCACCCGGACATGCCCGCAGAAAGTCACCTGGTCATCGTGGACGGTGAGATCAGCGGGCGCATTACCAGCGTGGCATTTAGCCCGGCACTAGGCAAAGTCATTGGCATGGCCTATGTCACGCCTGCACTTAGCGCGGCGGATACCCGGCTGCCTTTGCGCCTGACCAACGGAAAGATGGTGGATGCGCAGGTGGTAGCGTTGCCCTTCTATGACGCTGCCGGTGCCCGCCAAAAGGAGGCTAGCGCATGAACACCCCGGTACACGCGCCGCACCGCGCTTCGCCCTTTGCGCTGGCACAGCATTGGCGTGCCCAAGATACCGGCCCTGCAGCGGCCGACCTGACCCTGACCGACCGCTCGCTGCAAATCGCCCGCTGGGGCTGCAAAGGCCCGTCTGCGCCGCAGTGGCTGACCGAACACGGCCTACCCGTGCCGCCCGCGTACAACCGCTACTGCGAGCTAGCGACCGGTGGCCTGATCGCGCGCTTGGGTGTTACCGAATTCCTCATCGAAGCCGACACCGCTACGCTTAGCCCGCTGCAGGATGCTGCTATGCCTGCGGGGCGGGTTCACGGTCTTTATCCGGTGCTGCGTCAGGACGCTGCCCTGCAACTGGAAGGCCCCGCTCTGCACACGCTGCTGCGCCAGGTCTGCTCGGTCGATTTGCAAGCCCGTGAGAACCCGCCGGACGCGGTATTTCTCACCACCATGGTGGGCGTCGGTGTCACTTTGTTGTGGCGCGGCGACGCTTTGCTGCTATGGGCCGACGGCACCATGGGCAGCTATTTGTGGGACACGCTGACCGAGGTAGCCCGCGATTGCGGCAGCCTGCGCATGTGCCCTATGCCTTGAATTTTTTTTCCTAAGCACCCCGACCCATTGCCCAAATAAAAAGGAGACATACGATGAATCGAGACGAGGCTAAGAAATTTTTTAAAGACAACAACGTACGCTACGTGCTGGCGCAGTTTGTCGACATCCATGGCGCTGCCAAAGCTAAGGCAGTTCCGGTGTCGCACTTTGATGAGGTACTCGACACCGGCGCGGGTTTTGCCGGCTTTGCAGTGTGGGGCTTAGGTATTCAGCCGCACGGGCCCGATTTCATGGCCCGGGGTGACCTCGGTGCGGTTAGCCTGGTTCCCTGGCAACCCGGCTTTGCGCGCATCGTCTGCGATGGCCATGTGCACGGCAAGCCATGGGAATACGACAGCCGCGTAGTGCTGAAAAAACAGGTGGCCCTCCTCAAGGAAAAAGGTCTGACTTTCTTTACCGGCCTGGAGCCAGAGTTCTCGGTCTTGCGCCGCGACGAGCAGGGCAATATCGTGCCCTGCGACGCCAGCGACACACTGCAAAAACCCTGCTATGACTACAAGGCCCTGTCTCGCACCCGCGAGTACATGGACCGCTTGGTGACAGCGGCCATTGGCTCGGGTCTGGATGTCTACCAGATCGACCATGAAGATGGCAACGGCCAGTTCGAGATCAATTACACCTATGGCGACTGCCTGACCTCGGCGGACCAGTTCATCGGCTTCAAGATGGCCGCCGCTGAGATTGCCAACGACATGGGCCTCATCTGCTCGTTCATGCCCAAGCCCTTTAGCAATCGCCCGGGCAACGGCATGCACATGCATATGTCCATGGGCGATGGCAAGCGCAATTTATTTGAAGACAAGTCCGACAAACGCGGGCTGGATTTGTCGACCATGGCTTACCACTTCCTGGGCGGTGTGCTCAAGCACGCCAAAGCGCTGACCGCTATTTGCTGTCCCACCGTTAATTCCTACAAGCGCTTGGTGGTCGGGCGCTCACTGACCGGTGCCACCTGGGCACCCGCCTACGTGAGCTACGGCAATAACAACCGCTCCTGCATGGTGCGAATCCCCGGCGGACGGCTGGAATTACGTGTGCCAGACGGCGGATGCAATCCCTACTTGGCTGCAGCTGCTGTGATTGCCGCGGGTATGGACGGCATGAAAAACCAGATAGACCCCGGCGACCCGGTCAACGAAAACCTGTACGAGATGAGTGCTGCCGAACTGCGCAGCCGCGGCATCGAGACGCTGCCACAAAACCTTAACGAAGCCATCGACGCATTGGAAGCAGACCGCGTGATCATGGATGCGCTTGGCCCGGTGGCGCAGACCTTTGTGGACCTCAAGCGCATGGAGTGGGTGGAATACATGCGCCACGTCTCCGACTGGGAAATCAAAACTTACCTCGAATTTTTCTAATCCCTATTTAAAGGGTGTTGTAAAGGACCGACCATGTGCGGAATTATTGGATTACTGATTAAAAAACCTGCGCTGCGCAGTGAGCTGGGGCGTTGGATGACGCCCATGCTGATCGGCATGACCGAGCGTGGCCCTGACTCCGCCGGACTGGCCGTTTTCAGCGACCCGCTGAGCGACGACCATGCCCGCAAGATTAGCGTGTACTCGGGTTTGACCGCCTTGGGTTCAGGCTTTGACTGGCATGCGCTGGCGGCGGCTCTAGAGAAGCACCAGGGCAGCGCGGTGACGTTGCAGACCAAGGACAACCATGCCATCATCACCGTTACGGGTGACCCCGAGCAGGCACAGCATTTCATCAAAGCCTATGACCCGCTGCTGCATCTGCTCTCGCTGGGCCGCAGCATCGACTT
>CAMDHL010000089.1 GCA_945898105.1 Comamonas sp. lk
AAGATGGTCAAACCGTGCATTTGCATTTACCGCGCCCCCCGCGCAATAGTTGGTTTGCGCCCTTGGGGTTTTTTGGAACCTTGGCCTTGGTCGCGCTGGCAGTAGCCTTGGCGACCTACCCCATAGTGCGTCGGCTCACGCGTCGTCTGGAAGACTTGCAAGCGGGCGTAGAGCGTTGGGGGCAGGGTGACTTGGGCGTAAGGGTTGAAGCCAAGGGCCAGGACGAAGTGGGATTTTTGGCGCAGAGGTTTAACCATGCGGCCTCCCGAATAGAGGCCTTAGTGCAATCGCGCGACGCCTTGTTAGCCTCTCAAAAATCTTTGCTCGCGAATGCCTCGCATGAGTTGCGCTCACCACTGGCGCGCATTCGCATGGGTCTGGAGCTGATGGGGGATGGTTCCGGAGATGCGGTTGCGCAGCGCAGACCGGCCATTGAGCGGAATTTGCAAGAGCTCGATATGTTGATCGAGGAAATCCTGCTGGCCAGTCGTTTGGACTCTAAAGAGGCGGACGTGGGAACATTCGAACCGGTCGATCTGGTGGGCTTGGCCGCTGAAGAGTGCGCCAGAGTGCAGGCCTTGTTACTCGACCCGCTGGCGCAGCTTTCGGTGCCTGGGGTGCGCAAACTTCTGCGCCGTGCTTTGCGCAACCTGCTGGAAAACGCAAATCGACACGGCGGCGGTTCGGTGCAACTGCAATTGCGCCAGGAGGCCGGCTTCGCGGTGTTGGAAGTGCTGGACACCGGCCCCGGCGTGCCATTGGACTTGCGCGAGCGCATCTTCGAGCCTTTTTACCGCCTGCCCGGCGCCTCGGAGAAAGACGGCGGCGTGGGGCTGGGCCTGGCATTAGTCAAGTCCATTGCCCAGCGCCACGGTGGCACAGTGCATTGCAGCAACCGCCCCGAAGGCGGAGCCTGCTTTAGCTTGCGGCTGCCTCTCTAAAACGCCCTGCGCGGGCGCGGTCCGCTTTTCGCGTTTTGGGAGGGCGATCAGGTTCGCATCCGGGCCCGATTTGCAGCCATCACGCCTGATTTGCCTTTAGCGAGGGCCTTTTCAGGTCTAAAACCCTCCAAATGCCTTGAAAGCACTAGGTTTTGCTGCACAAGCTGAAGAAAAACCTGAATTTTCACCCGCATGGGGGATACCGGTATCAGTCAGGCTCGCCCAGAATTCACCCCATCGCTGTCACGACATCAAGAGGGCGTAAGCCCCGAAAGAGTAAAGAATTTAACGGTTCCAACGAAGTCTCCTCGGAGACATTTACAAGTCACCCCTCGGGGTGACTTTTTTTTGCCTGCGGCACCTTATTTAGCGTCTAACCGCGCCAATATCATCTCTGCGCTGATATCTCCCAGACAACGCGTATGGCCCAGCGGGCACTTGCGCTCGAAACAGGGCGCGCAATCGAGTGGCGGCTGGTAATTGGCATCATTTTTCAGCCAGACCACTTGCGCCAGCGGGCTGAGCGGCGGCGTGTGCAAAGGGCTGGAAGAGCCAAAGATCGCCACTTGTGGCACGCCCAGGGCAGCGGCCACATGCATCAGCCCCGAGTCATTGCTGACCATGGCCCGCGCTTGCGCAATCAGCGCTATGGCCTGTTCCAAACCGGTGCGCCCGGCCAAGTCATGGCAAGTGCCCGCCTGCACCGCCTGCACCGCCTTGACCGAGGATGCAATCTGCGCGCATACATCCGCATCCTTGGCCGATCCAAGCAGCAGCACTGGCAGTTGGTGGCGTACAAGCAGTTGCTGCGCCAGCGTGGCGAAATGTGCAGCAGGCCAGCGTTTGGCGGGGCCGTATTCAGCGCCGGGTACCAGCACAAAGTAGCTGCCTGCCTGCAGGCCGTGTGCTGCCATGGCGTACTGGCGGGCCTGTTGTGGCACTTGCATCAGCGGCTGTGCGTTAGCAGGGGCACCAGATAAGGCCAGCGCGCCATACCAATCCACCATGGGCGGACGGGCGTGCTTGTCTGGGTTGGGGAGTCGTCGCGTCAGCAGGCCATAGCGCGCTTCGCCGTGATAGCCCACACGGTCGGAGATACCCGCCCAAAAGGGAAGTAAAGCGCTTTTGAAGGAGTTGGGGCAGACGATGGCACGTTGAAATTTGTTACGTAGTTGTTTGGCCATAGCGCGCCGCGCCGACCACTGCAAACCGCCGTGGGCAAATGGCAGCTCAATCACCTCGGCTACTGCCGCCATTGCACGATAAACCGGGGCCACCCAAGGCAGGGCGCCGACGGTGATGCGTTCACCGCGCGCTTGCAACACACGCAACAGGGGTTCGGTCATGACCGCGTCCCCTATCCACTGGGGCGCGATGACCAGGGTGTCAGTGGTGGGCGTCGAAATGTTCGCCGTCCTTGAGCTTATAGACGGTCCCGCAGTACGGGCATTTGCCTTCGCCTTTGCGGGCGATGTCCAGATAGACCTTGGGGTGGGTGTTCCAGGTCTGCATGTCGGCCAGCGGGCTGGGGCAGAAAACTCCGCCTTGCGGATTCAGGTCTTTGGCGAGCAGGGTGACTAACGATTTAGACATGGTGTTTTTGTGGGCTTCAATTGACTTTAAACCCGTGCCAGCCAGTGGCTGTATTTGGCGTTGCGGCCATTGACGATGTCAAAAAATGCGCTCTGGATTTTTTCGGTAATCGGACCGCGTGTGCCCACATAGTCTCCCTTGCCCAGTTCAATGCGGTCGAGTTCGCGGATGGGCGTGACTTCGGCGGCAGTGCCAGTGAAGAAGGCTTCGTCGCTGATGTAAACCTCGTCGCGCGTCATGCGCTTTTGCACCAACTCAAGGCCCAGGTCTTTGCAAATGTGCATGACCGTGTTGCGGGTGATGCCGTTGAGTGCGCCGGCGGAAAGGTCCGGCGTATACACCACGCCGTCTTTGATGACAAACAAGTTCTCGCCCGCACCTTCACTGACAAAGCCGTTGGCGTCGAGCAGCATGGCCTCGTCGTAGCCATCGTCGGTGGCCTCCATATTGGCCAGGATGGAGTTGGTGTAGTTGCTCACCGCTTTGGCCTGCGTCATGGTGATATTGACGTGGTGGCGGGTGTAGCTGGAAATTTTGACGCGGATACCGCGCTTCATGCCCTCTTCGCCCAAGTAAGCACCCCAGGGCCAGGCCGCAACCATCAGGTGGATGGTGTTGCCCTTGGGCGATACGCCCAGTTTTTTGTCGCCAATCCAGGTCAGGGGGCGCAGATAGCAACTCTCGAGCTTGTTCTCGCGCACCACGTCTTTTTGGGCCTGCATCACTTCTTCCTTGGAAAAAGGGATGTTCATGCGCAGGATCTTGGCACTGTTAAACAGGCGCTCGGTGTGCTCTTCCAGGCGAAAAATGGCGGTGCCATTGACGGTGTTGTATGCGCGTACGCCTTCGAAGGCGCCGCAGCCGTAGTGCAGGGTGTGGCTCAGGACGTGGATCTTGGCCTCGCGCCAATCGACCATCTGACCGTCCATCCAGATTTTGCCGTCGCGGTCGGACATGGAGGGGGGCATTGCGGTCATGGCGGGCTATCCTTTGATCGGGGAAGTAAGAGGGTGGTTTGGTGATTTTACGGGGCAGCGTCCAACGCGGCTTCAGGCGGTCTATCCAAGCGCCAAGCTGCCAGCTTGCCATTGCTAAATTCGCATTCGACAAACGACTGGCCGGTATCGGCCCAGCGAAAGACTTCCGGCTGCTCGCCCTCAACGCTGCGCAGTTCTCCCAGGGACCGCGTCAGCGCTATCACCTGCATCAAAGACACGCCCGGATGCAGTCGCGCATTGAGCATCACGCTGCTGTCCACATGGCCTTTGGGCCGGCTCGATGCGCGTCGCAAGATTTGCAACATGCGCGTGAAATGCAAGAGCATCCACATCACCAAAGCGCCCACCGCCCCGGCCACACCGGGCCATCCATACCAGTGGTAGCCCATGACCACCAAGGCCACGGCACCTACCCGCACCGCAATCGTTTGCACCTTAAAGTAACTCATGGCGAGGATTCTCGCAGCAGTCGCTTTTGACGCAGCCCGCGTCATATGTGCTACCACCCGCGATGTGCGCATCGGCGGCGCCGCGCTACAGTGCGTACTTTGCCGCCCACCAAAGAACCAAGCTATGTCCAGCCACCTGCACCAACGCGTACTGATTACCGCCGCCGCATCGGGTATCGGCCTGGTGATGGCAGACGCCTTTATGGCTGCTGGCGCAACTGTGTATATCTGCGACCGCGACGCAAGCGCCCTGGACGCAGCCCTTTCTAGCCGTCCGGCCTTGGCGGGTCGGGTGTGTGATGTCAGCGACGAGGCGCAAGTGGCCGCATTGTTTGCCGCAGCGACGACCCACCTGCAAGGGCTGGATATTTTGGTGAGCAATGCCGGTATTGCCGGGCCCACTGCCAATTTGGAAGACATCAGTCTGACCGACTGGCGCAACTGTTTGGCGGTGAATCTGGACTCAGCGTTTTTATGCGCCCGAGCCGCCGCGCCCTTGTTGCGCGCACAGGGCAGCGGCTCGATGATTTTGATGTCCTCAACCGCCGGTTTATTCGGCTTCCCAAGACGCAGCCCCTACGCCTCCGCGAAATGGGCGATACGAGGCCTGACTCGCACCCTCGCCCAAGAGCTGGGCCCCGCAGGCGTACGTGTTAACTGTATTTGTCCGGGCTCAGTTAGCGGTGAGCGCATAGACCGCGTGATCGCCGCTGAAGCCCAGAAAACCGGTCGTAGCGAAGATGCCGTGCGCACTGAGATGACGCAAAGTGCATCGCTCAAGTCCTTTATCGCACCGCAAGACATTGCCAGCATGGCCTTGTTCATCACCTCCAGCGCTGGGGCGCGCATATCAGGGCAAGACCTGACGGTGGACGGGCATACGGAAACTTTGTGAGTCAGCAACCTTTGTCCCCCCAACCTCTCACTTCACCTTGTTATCACCGCTATGAAAATTAAGCAGCTTGAAACCTTTACTGATGAGTTCGTCTGCTTTGTCAAACTGACGACCGACAGCGGGCATGTGGGCTGGGGACAAACCTCGACCTACAACGCCGACATCAGCGCCACTATTTTTCACCGCCAGGTGGCGCCTTGGGCGTTGGGTGCGGATGCGCTGGACATCGACGGCATCTTGCAAACCATCTGGGAAAAAGAACACAAATACCCGGGCAGCTACCGCTGCCGCGCCATGGCCGGTTTGGACACCGCGATGTGGGACTTGCGCGGCAAGATTGAAGGCAAGCCGGTGGTCGAATTGCTAGGCGGCAAACCTAAGGCCTTGCGTGCCTATGCCTCATCCATGAAGCGCGACATCACGCCGCAGGACGAAGCGGCGCGCTTTGTGAAATTGCGCGATGAGCTAGGCTTTGACGCCTTCAAGTGGCGCGTCGCCGCCGAGTGTGGGCGCGATGTGGACGAATGGCCAGGTCGCACCGAAGCGGTGGTGCCGGTGGTGGCGCGGGCTTTGGGTGATGGAGTGGCCAAGTTGGTCGATGCCAACAGCGGGTTTTCGCCCGCCCGCGCTATCGAAGTGGGCCGCATGTTGGAGGCCGAAGGCATCAGCCATTTTGAGGAGCCCTGCCCATATTGGGAGTTTGCCCAAACGCGCGAGGTGACGCAGGCTTTGTCCTTGGATGTGACTGGCGGCGAGCAGGACTGGGATTTGCCGACCTGGCAGCGCATGATGGACCAGGGGGTGGTGGACATTGTGCAGCCCGATGTGATGTACATGGGCGGCTTGACGCGCACCCTGGCCGTCGCCCGCATGGCCGCAGAGCGAGGTATTGCCTGTACGCCGCACAGCGCCAATCTATCGTTGGTCACGATGTGCACCATGCATTTGCTGGGCGCGATTCCCAATGCCGGCAAATACCTGGAGTTGTCCATCGAAGGGCCGGACTATTACCCCTGGCAGCAGGAGCTTTTTTTGGGCGACCCTTATGCGGTGCGTGACGGCAAGGTGCAAATACCTGCGGAGCCTGGTTGGGGAGTGGAAATCAATCCGGCGTGGTTGGCGCGGGCCACCTACCAGTCGAGTGTGTTGAAGGTTTGACTGCGTATTTTCGCCTTTGGTAAGAGGGGCACTTGCGGGTACACCCAGGCTTTTGATTGCCCGCTTTTTTTGCTGAGCCCGCGCCCCCGCAGGCCGGAGCCGGGCTCCTCACAACGCGAGGCTAATTGTTCGTCGCCCGGCCCCGGCCTGCGGGGAAGCTGCGACGTGGTGGCCTGGTTTGGGCGGCGCCGTTCTGGGCGCTTATTCCGCCGCTGCGGAACAGTTTGGATGAAACAAGCGCAGCGCCAGGTATAATCTTGTAAATCTAAATTAAAACTTTAAATTTACAAAATGATCCCCCGCGCCGCCGCTCCTACGCTCGAACGTCTGGCCAGAGGCTTTCCTTTGGTCGCGCTCACGGGGCCTCGGCAGTCGGGCAAAACCACGCTGGCTAAGTCGGTGTTCAGTGGGAAAGCCTATGTGTCGCTGGAGAACCCCGACGAGCGCGAGTTCGCCTTGCAAGACCCCAAGCGGTTTTTGCAGCGCTTTTCCAATGGAGCGGTGCTCGATGAGGTACAGCGTTGCCCACAACTGCTGTCCTGGTTGCAGGGCTGGGTGGATGAGCGCGGCATCATGGGCGACTTTGTGCTCACAGGCTCCGCACAGTTTGATTTGATTGCTGGCATTACCCAGACCTTGGCGGGCCGCGTGGGCCGCGTCGAGCTGTTGCCACTTAGCGCCGCAGAGTTGGTCGCCGCCCATCAAGCACCCTCCAATCTCCAGGCCGCCATGTTCCAGGGTGCTTACCCGGCGCTGTACGCGCGCGAGGTATCGCCGCAAGATTGGTTTGCCAACTACATCGCCACCTATCTGGAGCGTGACGTGCGGCAATTGCTTGCGGTGCGTGACTTGGGGCAGTTTCAGACCTTCGTCAAGATGTGCGCTGCCCGCACGGGGCAGTTGCTCAACCTCACGTCCTTGGGTGCCGATTGCGGCATTTCCTCGGTGACGGCCAAGCAATGGTTGTCGGTACTCGAATCGAGCTATATCGTCACGCTGCTGCAGCCGCATCACCGCAACTTTGGCAAGCGATTGGTCAAAGCGCCTAAGCTGTATTTTTGCGATGTGGGCCTGGCCGCGTGGCTGCTGGGCATTCGCGACGCAGCTACCCTAGAAACGCACGCCGCACGAGGCGCACTGTTTGAAACCTACGTTATCACCGAGTTGCTGAAACAGCGTTTCAACGCTGGGCAGCCTCGCGATTTATATTTTTGGCGTGACAGTACAGGCCACGAAGTGGATGTACTGATAGAAACCGCCCAAGGTCTGCAAGCGGTCGAAATCAAATCGGGCAGCACCTTTGCCAGCGACTGGACTAGCGGCCTGAAAAAATGGAAGCAGTTTGCAGGCGACGAAGCGATCCAACCATCGCTGGTCTATGGTGGTACCGCGTCGTATGCGCGTGATGGCGTGCAGGTTTGGGGCTGGCGGGATGTCGACAGGATCGGCATTTAAAGCCCCTGTTGTTGCAGTCAGCGGTTTGAGAGCGATCCACTGCGCTTTCACGTTAGCGGGGATACATCACGTGGAATAAAAACATTTGCAGTTCGATAGCCCAATTCGCAGCGCGGTGGTAGTGGTAGGCGGGGTGACGAACGATTAGCTTCGCGTTGTGAGGAACTCCGCCTGCCGCTGCCGCCGTGCGGGTTCAGCAAGTGAAAAACAATGCTTAAAGCGCCCCAGCGCCCGCCACACTGCAATAAATAGTTCTCAAAAATCGCTGCGCCGCCTAGCGGGTATTGCGCAATCAACCCCAGCCACGAACGATCTGTAGCGCCTCTTCCACTCGCTCGACCGCATGTACCGCCATGCCCTCTATTGGCTTTTTCGGTGCATTGGCCTTGGGCACGATGGCCTGCGTAAAACCCAACTTGGCCGCTTCGCGCAGCCGCTCCTGGCCGCGTGGTGCCGGGCGTACTTCCCCGGCCAGGCCCACTTCACCAAAGGTGATAAAGCCTTTGGGTAGCGGTTTGCCGCGCAAAGACGAGCTGATGGC
>CAMDHL010000090.1 GCA_945898105.1 Comamonas sp. lk
CGGTCGATTCGGTCAATACGCCCCACCAGGGTGACGCGACCTAACGGGCGTTCGAGTGGAACCTCCGCCTGGTCAAACGCCATGCCCGTAGCAATATGCTGCGCACGCCACACCAAATAGCCTTCGCCCATGGTCCGCCAGGCGGCAGCAAATGGCAAAAACTCATCCGCGTCCAAACCGAGTGCTTGCGTCGCCACCACACCGGACTCTTCCAACAGTGCGCGCTGGGCTAGGGCATCGAGCTGCGGCGCCGCCTGTATCGCCCTCTCAAAATGCTCCAAGACCCGGTGCAACCATTGACCGAAGTCGCGCTTGTCCACTTCACTTTCTAATTCGTCCGCGCCATAAAGCCCCAATTGGCGCTGCGCGAAAAAACGGTAAGGGCAATTGCGCAAATCTTCGTAGGCGCTTTGACTGAGTTTGGCTGGAATCAGTTCGGGGGCGCTAGGCTGCGGCATGTGTACGGGCCGAGTTGCGACAGGTCGCAAGCCGCGCTGATCCACCCCCATGGGCAGAGGCCCACTCTGCAGCAGCGCGCGCACCAAAGGGCTGGCCGCAATCGGCTCGCCCGCATCGTCGCTGGTGCGCCAAAAAATATCGCAATGCGGGTGGTCTAGTGCATGCAAAAAGGCGCGCTCGCTAGCGTGGGCCAATGCGCTGCGCTCGGGCAAGCCCAGCGCCTTTCGCTGCACGGGCGTCCAAAGGCTATTGGATTCCGGTACGCGCGGTAAGCGGATCTCGTCGCAACCGGCCAGCACGACCGCCGCAAAGGGTCGGGCCAGGGTTTGGCTCATCGGCAGCAGCACCACCTGCTCATGCGCAGGGTAGTCCGGGCGGAAGGTGTTGCCTTCAAGTAGCGCTTGCATCCAGGCGCTGAAATCGGCAGCGCCCAGCGCTTGCCCACCCCACAAAGTTTGGGCCTCTAAGCGATCGCGCTCCTGTGCGCCGTCCAAGCCACTCAGGGCCAGCAATTGCAACCCTGCGGCATCGCTGTTGAGGCCCTCCCACATTCCCGCATCGCGCAGGGCTTGTTCCAACACCGCCAACCACTGGGCCATGGTGCGCCTTCCACTAAAGGCTTTTTGAAGGGCTTCACATGCAGCGACGCAAGTGGTAATGGCGTTCAATTCCCGGCCCTTGGGGCGATCTGCACCTGCAAGGCGCAAGGGCACTTCACGCCAATCGCGCAACTGGTGGCGTCGCAAGTAGGCTTCCAAAGCGGCGCTTGCCGGGGCGAGCGCGGGGGCCAGCTTGAGCCAGGCAAGCACAGCATCGCTGCTGGCGTTCCAAACACTGGCGCGCAACAAAGCCGTCAAAGCCGCACCGGCATGGGTGGTTGAAAGCATCCAGCCTGTTTCGTCGCGCACCATGGCACCTGCGCCATCAAGCAGGGCTTGAATACGGCGCGTTAAAGCGCGGTCGGAACAAATCAAGGCCATCGGGTAGCGATCAGCCGCCACATACGTCAGCACACTTGCGGCCACCCGCTGCGCCTCTTGCGCGGCATCGGTGCAGGGATGCAATTGCGGTCTTGGGCTCGTGCTCGGGCTATCCGGTACCAGTGGCATGCGAATCAGGCGTTCGCCCCAAACGCTATGCAAGCCAGTAAGCAAAGGGTCCGGGGTTAAACCTTCTAGCGCGATAACGCAATCCACACCGGCGCGCACGTCGGGGCTGAACAATACATCGGTGGCGTAGCGCGAAATGCCCGCCCACTCCAGCGCAGCGGACATCGCGATCGCCTCCCAGGCCGCGGCCGGCCCGGACCAGCCGCTCTCGCAAGCGGCACGGCTGGCTGGCACCCAGGCTGCACGCTCGGCTGGCGGGCAGGCGGCAGCGAGAGGCGCCACTTCATGCACCGCTTTGACCATTAAAGCAGCCAGGACGTCGATCTGCTCCGGGCTGTAGCGCCCGCGCCAGGACTGCAGCAGCGCGCGTGCGGTCAAAGTGTCCGCCGCTTTGTCCCGGCGGATATCGGTTGGACCTGCTTCGAACGGGGCCAGGCTGGTGCTCCAATTCATCGATGTCTCAAAACGCGGGGCAAAACCATCCGGGAAGCGGGTCGCCCACATCACCTGGGCCTGGCGCAATAGCTGGGCATAGGGCAGCAAGACCACAGTGCGCCCGGGATGGGCGCCAAGTGCCGCCATGCGCGCGGCCATGGTATCTAGCAAGCCAGAATGTGGAGCAAACCAGCGCCAGGCGGCGGGCAAATCGCAGGGCAGCTTGCGCTCTGACCCCGGCGAAACGGGAAATTCCCCCGTTAAATCGGAATTTTCTATGCCGGTCATAGCACAGGCGCGAAAACGCAAGGGCTTGTTTCTGTCACAATCGATTTCATATACGCGGTATCAACCACTCCCTTAGGAAACATTCATGGCCAGCGAACTCGTCAAACACATCACCGACGCCACTTTTGAGGACGAGGTCTTGCACAGCGCACAACCGATTTTGGTGGACTATTGGGCTGAATGGTGCGGCCCCTGCAAAATGATTGCGCCAATTTTGGACGAAGTGTCAGTCACCTACGAAGGCAAGCTGCAAGTTGCCAAGATGAATGTCGATGAAAACCGGGAAATCCCGGCCAAATTCGGCATCCGCGGCATTCCAACACTGATGCTCTTTAAGGATGGCAAGCTAGCCGCCACCAAGGTGGGGGCCCTGAGCAAGGCCCAGTTGGTGGCTTTTATTGACGAGCAAATCTGAGCCCGACACGCTGCCTGCCGGCTGCAGTCCCCGCAAGGGAGCTCTGCCCGGCTCCAAGTCCCCAAACCGGCCCAAGTGCCGGTTTTTCAATTTTGGCAATTTTTGCTGGCATAATTATCCTGTTCATGCCGCCCATACCCTTGGGCACCGAAGCAACGGTGTTGAACCCCTTGGTGCTAAATACCCCCGCGCACCGGTTAACACTTCCCCTCCCCTGCTCCTTTTGCTAACCGAATTTTCGGCCCCATCCCCTACGGGAAACATTCCATGCACTTAAACGAACTCAAGGCACTGCATGTGTCAGAAGTCCTCAAACAAGCCGAAGAGCTTGAGATTGAAAACACCGGTCGGATGCGCAAGCAGGAGTTGATGTTTGCCATCATCAAAAAGCGTGCGCGTACGGGCGAGCAGATCATTGCCGATGGCGTGTTGGAAATTCTTCCCGACGGTTTTGGTTTTTTGCGCAGCCCCGATACGAGCTACACGGCAAGCACGGACGACATCTACATTAGCCCCAGCCAAGTACGGCGTTTTAATCTGCACACCGGCGACATGATCGAAGGAGAAGTGCGCACACCCAAAGACGGCGAGCGCTACTTTGCACTGAACAAGCTGGACAAAGTCAACGGCGGATCGCCCGAGAGCAATAAGCACAAAGTCATGTTCGAGAACTTGACGCCCCTGTTCCCCAAAGTGCAAATGCGCCTGGAGCAGGACAACAAAAGTGACGAGAACATTACCGGGCGCATCATCGACATCATCGCGCCGATCGGTAAAGGTCAGCGCGCCTTGCTGGTAGCCCCGCCCAAAAGCGGTAAGACAGTGATGATGCAACACATCGCCCACGCGATTTCGGCTAACTACCCGGACAGCCACATGATGGTGCTGCTAGTCGATGAGCGCCCCGAAGAGGTGACCGAGATGCAGCGCACCGTCAAAGGCGAAGTGATTGCCTCGACCTTCGACGAACCAGCCTCGCGCCATGTGCACGTGGCCGAAATGGTGATCGAACGCGCCAAGCGCCTAGTCGAACTGAAAAAAGACGTGGTGATTTTGCTGGACTCGATCACCCGATTGGCGCGTGCCTACAACAATGTGGTGCCCTCCAGCGGCAAGGTGCTCACCGGCGGTGTTGATTCCAATGCCTTGCAGCGGCCCAAGCGCTTTTTAGGTGCCGCCCGCAACGTGGAAGAAGGCGGTTCGCTCACGATCATCGCCACCGCATTGGTCGACACCGGCAGCCGCATGGACGAGGTGATTTTTGAGGAGTTCAAGGGTACGGGTAATTCCGAAATTCACCTGGACCGCCGCCTCTACGAAAAGCGCGTGTTTCCGTCGATCCAACTCAACCGCAGCGGCACGCGCCGCGAAGAGTTGTTACTTGCACCTGAAATTCTGCAAAAAACCCGCATCCTGCGCCAGTTTTTATACAACATGGACGAGATCGAATCCATGGAAATGGTGCTCAAACAAATGCGCGCCACCAAGACCAATAGCGAATTCTTTGAAATGATGCGCCGCGGCGGCTAACCCTGCCCGCTGTGTTGGTCCAGCAAAGTCTGCAAGTTGCTACGAATTTGCGCTTCGATTTGCTTTTGAAAACTTCCGAGCAAAAAACCTAGTTGCGCGCGCAGTTCAAAACTGTCCGCACGCACGAGCAGGTGGCCTTTTGCGCCGGTTCTGCTAAATAAGATTTCATCGCCGTCTTCACCAGGCCTTGATTCACAGGCCATGCCCCAATCAGTCTGCGCCTGAGCGATCCAATCCTGTGCGATCACGCGGGCCTTGGCTAAGCCCAGCGTATGCGTTTGCGTAATCAGCAGTTCGGGCATCGACCTGCACCAAACATACGGCAATCAGTGAAGCTTGACATGCGACTCCGTACGCCGGGTAATGGCACGGGTCAGTGTCTCCAAGGCCACTTTGGTGACGCCGTGCAAGGCCAATTCATGCATTTTGTAGAGCGAGGTGTACATCACGCGGGCGATCAGCCCATCAATGAACAAGCTGCCTTGCATAATGCCGCCCATCAAACTGCCCACCGCGCTGTAATCGCCCAGGGACACCAGTGATCCGAAATCACGGTAGTGGTAGGGTTGCAGCGCCTGGCCGCGCATGCGGCGCACAATTTGGCGGTGCAAATGGCTGGCCTGCTGGTGGGCGGCCTGTGCACGCGGCGGAACCATGGCGTTTTTTTCTGGCCAAGGGCAGGCGGCGCAGTCGCCCATCGCGAATATGTTGTCGTCCAGCGTGGTTTGCAAAGTTTGATGTACTGCCAACTGGTGAATGCGGTTGGTTTCCAGTCCATCGATGTCTTTCAAGAACTCCGGTGCCTTGATGCCGGCGGCCCAAACCACCAGTTCGGATGGAATGCGGGTTCCGTCAGCCAATTCGACATAGTCAGCACCCACCCCAGAAACTCGTGCGTTGACGTGCACCACAATGCCTAAACCGTTCAGCAACTCATGCGCGCCCAGCGATATGCGGGGCGACAAAGCCGGTAGCACGCGCTCTGCCGCCTCGATCAAATGCAGCTTGATATCACGCTCGGGATTGATGGTATCCAGGCCAAAGGCGACCACCTCGCGGGTGGTGCGATGCAGTTGCGCTACCAACTCTACCCCCGTCGCACCAGCGCCGATGACGGCCAATTGCAGCTGGGAAGGACGCAGCGCATCGCTTTGGGCATGGGCGCGGATGCAGGCATCCAGCATGCGACGGTGAAAACGCTCGGCGTCGGCCAGTGTCTCCAGCTTGAGCGCATGTTCTTCAACGCCAGGAGTACCAAAGTCATTGCTGCGGCTTCCAACGGCAATCACAAGGGTGTCATACGGGATGCTGTGTTGTTGCGTAACCAGCACGCCGTCTTCATCAACGAAAGGGGCCACATGCACTAGGCGCTGAGCACGATCCAGACCATTCATCTCGCCCAAGCGGTACTTGAAATGGTGCCAATGCGCTTGGGCAAGGTAGTTGAGCTCGTGGCGACCCACGTCCATGCTACCGGCGGCAATTTCATGCAGCTTAGGTTTCCACACATGGGTACGCGCTTTTTCAATGAGCTTAACCTGCGCCAAACCTTTGCGACATAGGGAATCGCCCAGGCTAGTGGCCAGTTCCAATCCCGCTGCACCTCCGCCTACGATGACAATGCGGTGGGGGGTGGACCTAGGTGGAGCGCTCATCGACGCATTTTATAAGCCAGGCATGCAGTGCTTGCAGAGCGGCCTCTCTGGTGGCCTGAGCATGCACTTCAAGGGCGACAGTCGCGCCTGGCTACGAGACAGATAATCGGTATCTACCCAGCGCAAAGGCGTTGTCTAAGCGCCGCCCGATTGCCACCCACTCACCTACAAGCCCCCATGTCCCCAACACCCCAATCGCCCGATAGCCGCATCCATTCCGTGATTGTGGTCGGCGCGGGCTTTGCCGGCGTGGGCGCGGCCATTGCACTGCGCAACGCCGGTATTGATTTTCTGGTGCTAGAAAAAGCGTCTGAACCTGGTGGCGTATGGCGGGACAACACCTACCCGGACTGCGCCTGCGATATTCCCTCGAGCTTTTACTCTTACTCTTTTGCACCCAATCCGCGTTGGAGCCGCATGTTTGCCAGGCAAGAGGAAATCAAGGACTACTGCGGCAGCACCGTTACTAAATTCGGCCTGTTGCCACACTTGCGCTTGAACTGCGAAATGCAAAAGGCCAGCTGGAGTGAAGCGGAAAAACTTTGGCAACTGGATACCTCGCTCGGACTGCTGCGCGCTCGCTTTGTGGTGATGGCTTGCGGGCCCATGCATGTGCCAGTGACGCCGGATATTCCGGGTTTGGAGAGCTTTACTGGAACAACATTTCATTCGGCGCGTTGGCACCATGACCTGGACTTGACGGGTAAACGCGTAGCCGTGGTGGGCTCTGGTGCCTCAGCGATTCAATTTGTACCGGCGATTGCGCCGAAGGTCGCGCAACTGACGCTTTTTCAACGTACCGCGCCTTGGGTGCTGGCGAAAATGGACGTGGTCATTACTGAAAAATGGCAGAACCGCTTCGCCCGCTTTCCCTGGCTGCAAAGCCTGCTGCGGCGTGCCCTATACCTTCAATTTGAGCTGCTCAATTACAGCCTGAAATTCCCCCGCGCCATCGCACGTTTGCAAGCGGCAGGTTTGAAAAACATCGCACGCGGCATTAAAGACCGCGCCCTGCGCGAAAAGGTGACCCCAAATTTTTCACTGGGCTGCAAACGGATTCTTCAATCGAACACTTGGTACAAGACCTTGGCACAGCCGCACGTACAGGTTGTTTCCAGCATCGCCCGCATTGACGGAAATAGCCTGGTGTCCAGCAATGGCGAACGATGCCAGGCAGATGTCATCATCTGGGGCACCGGTTTTGAGGTGGCCGAGCCACCGGTAGCACAGTCCATTTTTGGCAAATCGGGCAAGGCACTTTCTACGCACTGGAACGGATCAGCCAGCGCCTACCTTGGCACCATGCTGGAAGACTGCCCAAATCTGTTCATGATGTGCGGCCCTAATTTGTATGCCTTTTCCTCGGCATTTGTGATGATCGAGGCACAGGTGAAATTCATCCTGGCGGCCATCCGCAGCACCGAAGCCAAGCAGCATGCCAGCATCGAGGTAGCAGCAAGCGCCCATCAGCGATACAACCAGGCCATTCAGTTAGCGCTGAAAAAAACCGTTTGGAATAGTGGCTGCAGCAGCTACTTTATCGACCGCAATGGAAACAACAGCACCAACTGGCCGTGGACCACTTGGTATATGCGCTGGCGACTGACACACCTACGGCCCGGTGACTTCAGCGGTGATTAGGGCCTGACCCTGCCCCTAAGTTTTTTTGGATTTCTTTTGCAAAAACGATTCGATGCGTGCATGCACGTCGGAGCCAACGCCTTGGTTGTAATACACCTCATGGGCTAAGCCGGCGCCCAGAGGCAGCCCATCGGTCTGCATTAATAATTTTTTGTTCGCTCGGTGGCTGAACCAACTATTGGCAAGTACTTGCCGCGCATAGGCATCCACGGCCCCAAAAAAGTCCTCGTCGGCAAAGCATTGGTTGACCAGCCCTAACCGAAGTGCTTCCTCTGCGCCCACGGTGCGACAGGTCAGCATCATGTCCATAGCCTGACTTTGGCCAATGCGGCGCGGCAGGCGCTGGCTCATGCCCCACAAGGGGGTCAGCGCCCATTTGGCATGGGTGTCTGCAAACTTGGCGTTGGCGCTGGCCAGAATCACATCGCCCGCCAAGGCTAACTCCAGACCACCGGTATAGCAATG
>CAMDHL010000091.1 GCA_945898105.1 Comamonas sp. lk
TTCCAACGCCAACCGCTTTTTTGGTTCACTTCAAAAAATCCTACGCCTTCGTTATCTCCCCGGTTGAAATCGTCGGTTGCGGGGATGCCCGCCTGTACGGCAGCCTTGGCAAATGCATCCAGCACATCCCAGCGCAGTCGCTGCTTTTCAATCCTCCATTCGCCACCTGCGTTGTGATGGCGTAGCAATGCCCGGTAGGGTGTGCTTGCATCTTGCATAAGTTCGGGGGCAGTGCCGCGTGCGCCGTGCAGTGCGTTGGCACCTTTGTAGTGGTCTTCATGCAGCTTGAAATAGGGCAGGCTGCTGTCCCAGCTCCACTGCGCGTCACCCGTAGTGTCCGCCCAGCGTTCGTAATCGCGCGATTGGCCGCGCATATAAATCATGCCGTTGATGCTGCTGCAGCCGCCCAATGTTTTGCCACGCGGGTAGATCAGGCTGCGGCCGTTGAGTCCAGCTTCAGCCTCAGTTTTGAACATCCAATCAGTACGCGGGTTGCTGATGCAATAGAGATAACCCACTGGTATATGAATCCAGTGGTAATCGTCGCGAGGTCCTGCTTCGATCAACAACACGCGCTTGGACGCGTCAGCGCTCAGGCGATTGGCTAGCAGGCACCCGGCCGTGCCTGCGCCGATGATTATGTAGTCAAAAGTGGTGTCGTTCATGCGGTGTTCTTGAAAGCTGCGCTAGCCAGCCAAAGCGGGCTTACTTCCCGCTCCATTGGGGTTTGCGCTTTTCCTGAAAGGCCAGTTGGCCTTCGCGTGCGTCTTCCGTTAGGGTAAAGAGCGCAATCTGGCTTTCGGTAAACGCCATAGATTCTTCAAACGCCATGGTCTCCATTTTTTTCATCATGTACAGCCCGCGCCGCACTGCAGCGGGCGACTTGTCCAGCAAGCGCTCAAGCAACCATTGCAGCTTGGCATCCACGTCGCGGTCTATGTAATTGACCAGGCCAAACTCCAGGGCCTGTAGGCTGCTGATGGGCTCACCGGTAATGCACATTTCCACTAACGTGCGGCGCGGAATCAGGTGTTGCAATACGCTCAGCACTTGTGCTGGAAATACGCCTACTTTGACCTCGGGCAAGCCAAAGACGGCATGCTCCGCGGCCACCGCCATATCGCACATCGACAAGAGACCCATGCCGCCGGCCATACAGGCGCCGTTAACGCGCGCGATCAAAGGTACATAGCTGGCTTTGGCTACGCGCAAAAGTTGCGCCAAATGGCCCAGCGGCTCGGAGTAATCGGTGGTGAAGGCCTGGGCGTTTTGCAGATCAGCCCCGGCGCAAAAGGCCTTGTCGCCCGCGCCGGTGACGACGATGGCGCGCACCGTGCGATCACTTTGCGCCGCGCTGATGGCCGCCGAGATACCGGCCAAAACGCCATGGCTCATGGCATTGCGGCGTGCTTCGCGGGTGATGGTCAACCACAGCACTGGGCCGCGCAGTTCAACAGATAAATCGGGGCTGGTCAGGGCACTAGCATCCATACAAAAAAGCTTTCTGTGAAATACGCTGGAATACGCGGGAATAGGTGGCAATCGGCGGGGCTAGGGGGTCGCGGCGCCACATGCCCCAAGCATACAAGTGTGCGCTTAGCGCCCGCCGCCTACGTCCAGCAGCGCGCCGGTGCAGTAACTCGCTTGCGGGCTGAGCAGCCAAACAATAGCGTGTGCCACTTCTTGCGCGCTCCCCGGTCGCTGCATAGGCACTTGGGGGGCCAGGCGCTGGGCGCGGTCGGGCTCGCCGCCGCTGGCATGGATGTCCGTATCGATGATGCCCGGGCGCACCGCATTGACGCGGATACCCTCGGCCGCCACTTCTTTGGCTAGGCCAATGGTGAAAGTGTCTATCGCGCCCTTGCAGGCGGCATAGTCCACATACTGGCCGGGGCTCCCCAATTTGGCTGCTGCGCTGGAAAGGTTGACGATGCCGCCACCGGTGCCGCCATGGCGCGTGCTCATGCGCAATACCGCTTCGCGGGCGCATACAAAGCTGCCCAGCACATGGGTGTTGAGCATGCGCGATAAGCGCGCCACGCTCATGCCGTCGACGCGTGAACTGACATCAACCACGCCGGCGTTATTCACCAAAGCGGCTAAGGGCCCCCACTTGGCGTCTATGCGCGCAAACATGGCTAAGACCTCGTCTTCGCGGCTGACGTCGGCTTGCAAGGCCATAGCCTGCCCGCCCCCGTCGCGGATGGTGCGCACCACCTCGTCAGCGGCTAAAGAGTTGGATTGGTAATTGACCGCGACCGCATAGCCCGCCTGTGCTGCCGCCAGCGCGGTAGCGGCGCCAATCCCGCGCGAACCGCCGGTGACCAAGAGGATCGGGGCGTTCATCTGCCCTGCTGCGCCAGCGCGGAGCATGGCGCTAGGCACAGCTTGCGCCGCAGCGGCGCCGCGCCACGCTGCACCAGTGCCGTAACGCTTGGTTGAACGAAAACGTGTCGCCGCATCGAGCTCGCGTCACGCCTTGCGCAATGCGCGCGCAGCGTCCAGAGCGAAGTAGGTAAGCACACCATCTGCGCCTGCGCGTTTGAAGGCCAGAAGGCTCTCCAGCATCACGCCTTCACGGTCTAACCAGCCGTTTTGCGCAGCGGCCATCAGCATGGCGTATTCACCGGACACCTGGTAAGCAAACGTAGGCACCTTGAACTCGTCTTTGACCCGGCGCACTACGTCTAGGTAAGGCATACCGGGCTTGACCATCACCATGTCGGCCCCTTCGGCAATGTCCATGGCCACTTCGCGCAGTGCTTCGTCGCTATTTCCCGGGTCCATTTGATAGACCTTTTTATTGCCCTTGCCCAGATTGCTGGCCGATCCCACCGCGTCGCGGAAGGGGCCGTAAAACGCGCTGGCGTATTTGGCGCTGTAGGCCATGATGCGGGTGTGCACCAGTTTTTCCGCTTCCAGCGCCTGGCGGATGGCACCTATGCGCCCGTCCATCATGTCGCTGGGGGCCACGATGTCCACCCCGGCGCGCGCCTGGGTGAGCGCCTGCTGCACCAAGATGGCGGTGGTCTCATCATTGAGGATGTAGCCTTCGTTTTCCGGGCGCGTGTCGGGCAGCCCGTCCTGGCCATGGCTGGTAAAGGGGTCCAGGGCCACATCCGTCATGATGCCTAGTTGGGGGAATTCTTTTTTCAGGGCGCGTACCACGCGAGGGATCAAGCCATCAGGATTGAGCGCTTCGATGCCGTCGTAGGTTTTGAGCGACGGGTCGATGACCGGAAATAAGGCCAGAACAGGGATTTCCAGTTCAACACAAGCCTGAGCCACCGGAAGTAGCAGGTCCAGACTGAGTCGCTCCACGCCGGGCATGGACGGCACGGCTACGCGCTGGCCTTGCCCCTCAACCACGAAAACCGGATAGATCAAATCGTGCGCGGTGAGGGCGTTTTCGCGGACCAGATTGCGGGTGAAACTGTCGCGGCGCAGGCGGCGGGGACGGCCAATGGGGAAGGGTGCTGGGGTAATCATGGTGAAAATTGTGCCTGATTTCGGAACCTCGCGGGAATAATAAACGGCCTACGCCAAAGTAACTGCCCGATGTTGTTGAGCGATAGGCTATGGGCCGTTAACAACAGACAAAACAGTTTATTTAATCAAAACAAAAAAGTCGTGACATTTTTTCCAAGAAAGATATACTTTCATCTGGGAACTTCGGTTCCCCCCGCTTTTCCTCCCTGAGCGGGGCCTTGATGTGTGACAGCAAATAGGCTTAACACCCCGGCCGTGTGCTGGGGTTTTTTTTGCCCGTTTTTCGGCGCCGTTTCCCCTGCGGGGCTGCCGCTACACTTTGCTGATGCTCTGGGTCAAAGCCTTCCACATTGTTTTCGTCGCCAGCTGGTTTGCGGGGCTGTTTTATCTGCCGCGCATTTTTGTGAATCTGGCGATGGTCGAGCCCGGTTCCGAAGCCGAACGCGCGCGTTTGCTACTTATGGCGCGCAAGCTTTTACGCTTTAGTACCGTGCTTGCGGTGCCGGCGTTGGCTTTGGGCCTAACTTTGTGGCTTTACTACGGCGTGGGCCTGGGGCCCGGCAACGGTTGGATGCATGCCAAGCTCGTCGTTGTCATCCTGACTTTGGGCTACCACCACCTGTGCGCCCGTATCCTGCGACAGTTGGAAGTGCAGACCGCACTGCGTAGCCATGTGTGGTTCCGTTGGTTTAACGAAATCCCGGTGCTTTTCTTGGTGGCAGCGGTATTGCTAGCGGTACTTAAGCCTTTTTGACCGGACCGCGCCATGCACAAATCAGCTGCCTGGCCCCTCACCTGGATGTACTGCACGCTGGTGGTTTATGCCAGCTTGTACCCTTTTGCAGACTGGCGCGATCAGGGCATTCCTCCTTGGTCCTTCTTGGCCGCTCCGCTGCCGCGCTACTGGACCGGCTTCGATGTCGCTATCAATATCGCCGGTTATATGCCTTTGGGCGCATTGCTGGCTTGGCTGGCATTGCGCACCCGGCACCGGGTACCGCCTGGGTGGCTCGCAGTGGGTTGCGGCTCGCTGCTGTCGCTGGTGCTGGAAACTTTGCAAAGCTATTTGCCGCAGCGCGTAGCCTCTCGGGAGGACTGGTTGCTCAACACCCTGGGTGCTCTGGCGGGCGCGCTTACCGCTTTGTACCTAGCGCGGCGCGGTGGCCTGGTGCGCTGGGACCGCTGGCAAAACCGATGGCTGGCACCGCGATCGCGCAGCGTGCTGGTATTGCTGATCAGTTGGCCGGCGGCGCTGCTGTTTCCCTCGGCAGTGCCCTTTGGTTTGGGGCATGTGTGGGGCGGCTTTCAAGACTTGACTGAGGCTGTGCTGGGCCAGGGCGTGCATTGGTTTAACGACACGCCACTGCACAAATTGTTGCCCGCCATTGACGCTGGCCCGCTGGGATCAGCCGCTACGCTGGCATGCGTTGTTTCCGGTTTGCTCGCGCCTTGTTTGCTGGGCTTTGGCGTCCTGCATAAGCCGAGGCACCGAGCTTGGCTCAGCCTGGCAGTAGTGGCAGTGGGCGCAAGTGCCAGTGGTCTGTCAGCGGCCCTGAGCTGGGGGCCGACGCATATGTGGTCCTGGCTAGACGGGCCCACCACCGCTGGGCTGGTACTTGCGCTGCTGCTTGCCACGGCTTTGGCGCGTCTGCGCTGGCGCTGGGCTTGCGTCCTGGTTTTTGTCTTGTTGTGTGGCCATGTGGCCTTGCTAAACCAGGCGCCGGGTAGCCCATATTTCGCGCAAACCCTGCAGTCCTGGGAGCAGGGCCGCTTCGTGCGTTTCCATGGCCTGGCTGAATGGCTGGGTTGGCTCTGGCCCTACGCCGCTATTGTGTTGGTACTGGGCCGGATTGGCATCGCTTACCGCGAACCTAAAATCGGCGTATGAGTTCCACACCACCCGCTGCGCCAGCCGCAGAAAAAAGCTATTACGAGCGCCATATATTTTTCTGCCTGAACGAACGAAAAAACGGCGAAGAGTGCTGCGCGCAACACCAGGCGCAAGCAGGGTTTGACCAATGCAAAAAGCGGGTTCGTGATGCGGACCTTAATGGCCCGGGCCAGGTGCGCGTGAACAAAGCCGGTTGCCTGGATCGCTGTGCCGGTGGCCCGGTGGCGGTGGTGTATCCCGAGGCAGTTTGGTACACCTTCGTGGACAGCGCCGATATTGACGAAATCGTTGACAGCCACCTGTTGGGCGGCAAACCGGTCGAGCGACTGCGCCTGCCCCCCAGCGTGGGACGCTAGGCGCCCATGAATCCGCGGTCCCAGCAACTGGCACTTCAGGGGCCGGTTGGCAGCTTGCAAACCCTGGTGGACATGCCGACCCTTGAGGCCGGACAAACGCCTGTCGGCGTGGCGGTTATTGCCCATCCACATCCACTTTTTGGTGGCACCATGGACAACAAAGTGGTGCAAACCATGGCGCGGGCTTTTGTGCAGGCGGGCTGGATGGCGGTGCGTTTTAATTTTCGGGGGGTGGGTTCCAGCGAAGGCGTCTATGACGAAGGGCGTGGCGAGTTGAAAGACCTGCTTGCGGTGGTCGATCATTTTTCTCCCGCAGCAAAGCATCAGGGCGCACTGGCTTTGGCCGGTTTTTCCTTCGGTGCTTTCGTAACTTCCCATGCGGTGCAGACTTTGCATGCGGTGCGCAACATAGAGCGTCTGGTTTTGGTCGGCACGGCCGCGGGGCGCTTTCAGGTAGCTGCGCTGCCCCAAGAGCTGCATGCCAAAACCTTGGTGTTGCACGGTGAAGAAGACGACACCGTGCCCCTGTCAGCTGCCTTGGATTGGGCCCGCCCGCAGAACCTGCCGGTAGTGGTCTTACCCGGAGTAGGGCATTTTTTTCACGGACAATTGCCGCTGTTGCGCGACCTAGTCGCGCGCCATGTGGCATTGCCCTTGGTCTAGTTACCTGCCAGCTACTTCACACCCTCCGAATTTTTATAAAGACCGTGCGCGTTTGCCGGCCACTTCCCGCTTCCAAAGGTTTTGAATTCATGAAATTTGTTGCTTCCTGCCTGCTCGCCATTTGCCTGCTTGCCGACGCCCATGCGCAAAGTCCCCGGCCACCCGAAATAGCCGCGCGGGCCTATTTGTTGTTGGATGTCTCGGCACACCAGGTCTTGGCCGCCAAAGACGCGGACATGCAAGTCGAGCCGGCTTCGTTGACTAAGTTGATGACCGCGTACCTGGTGTTTGATGCCTTGAAGTCAGGCAAGATCAGCCTCGATCAGAAATTTCCCGTCAGCGAGCGCGCTTGGAAAATGCCGGGCTCTCGCATGTTCATCGATCCCAAAATGCAAGTGCCGGTGGAAGACCTGATTAAGGGCATGGTGGTGCAGTCGGGCAATGACGCCACCATCGCATTGGCTGAGGGCGTTGGCGGCGACCTGCCACGCTTTGTGCAAATGATGAATGCGCAGGCCCAGGTGTTGGGCTTGAAAGGCACCAGCTACAAAAACCCCGAAGGTCTGACCGAGGCCGGCCACACCACTACCGCTAGGGACCTGGGCACTCTGGCGACCCGCCTGATGGCCGATTTTCCGCAGTACGTCGGCTACTACGCATTGAAGAAATATCGCTACACCGGTACGCCTGCCGCCAATGACACCAACCGCAACCTCTTGTTGCAACGCGACCCCACCGTGGATGGCCTGAAAACCGGCTACACGGAGGCGGCTGGGTATTGCATGGTGGCCACCGCCCGGCGGGATTACGCCAGCCTAGGCTCGCAGGGCGCCAGCCCAAGCCGTCGCCTCTTGTCCGTTGTTCTGGGCGCCGCCAATGAAAATGCCCGCGCCAATGAGTCGCAAAAGCTACTCAATTGGGGCTTTACCGCCTTTGAGCCGGTCAAATTGTTTGATCCCGGTCAGGCGGTGGTTACTGCGCAGGTCTGGAAAGGTGGCGCCTCGACCGTCCGAGTGGGCCATCCCCAGGGCGTGGTACTTGCTTTGCCCGCGGGCAGCGCTGGAAAAGTTACCACCGAAGTGGTGCGCAAGGAGCCTTTGATCGCGCCGATCACCAAAGGCCAGGAAGTGGCAACCCTGCGCGTGCTGTCCGGCGGTGTGGAGGTGGCGCAAATGCCCTTGCAAGCCTTGGAAGCAGTCGATCAGGCGGGCCTCTTCGGCCGCGCTTGGGATGCTTTACGCCTCTGGATACGTTAGGCGCTGAGCTCGCTCATGCCGCCCAGGACCCGGTTGTCGCAAGTTCTGGTATATTAGAGGGCTTTTCGGAAACTCCCGAAGGGCTCTGTGTTTTCGAAGTTTTTGAATCGTATAGCTCCTGCGCAGCGGGAGAATTTTCATTAGGAGGCTTAAGTGCCAACCATCAACCAGCTAGTGCGTCAGGGGCGTGAGGTCGAAACGATCAAGTCCAAAAGCCCTGCGATGCAGAATTCGCCGCAGCGCCGCGGCGTGTGTACTCGCGTGTACACCACCACCCCCAAGAAGCCAAATTCTGCGCTGCGCAAAGTCGCCAAAGTGCGCTTGACCA